>DASZQC010000311.1:0-5259 GCA_035549815.1 Dongiaceae bacterium | reverse complement strand
AATCCGCAGGCGACCAGCGTCATCAGGCCGACCGGCACGATGGAAATGGAATCGCAGGCGGCGCCCCAGCGATAGGCCGGCGCCACCGATGTCAGCAGCAGGAGGGTTCCGATCAGCGCCGCGATGCCCGCCGCCGCGGCGCCCTGCTTGGCGAAGGTGCCGCCGCTGCGGCACCACACCAGGCCCAGCGCCGCGAACCAGGCCGCGATCAGCGGCAGCATCTCCATCCCGATCCAGACCGACAGGCCAATGGGAATGCCGGCCAGCGCGATCGCCCGCCGCCAGCGCTCGCGCGCCAGCCCGATCAGCAACAGCGCCACCGAGGCCATGACCATGACCAGTTGCAGCCCGTGGTGGTCGACACGGCCGGGCGCGAACTGCGTGACCATGGCGGAACCGGCGATCGCCACCAGCAACCCGACGGGTGATCGCGCGGCGCCCAGCATCAGCCGCACCGGCACCGCATAGATGATCAGGAAGATCAGGAAATAGAGTGGCGGCAGGATCATGCCGGCGACGGTCAGCGCGTCGTTCATCGGCACAAAGAGCGAGACCGCTAACGTGACCGCCGCCAGCGGAATATCCGGCAAGCGTGTCCAATGCATGGCCGTGCCGGCCGGCGGGTCCAGGCGATATTGGGTGAGGTCGCTCCAGCCCTGGCCGGCCAGCCAATCGCGCACCTGGACCAGGCGCATGAAATCGTCGGTGTCCCAACTGGCGCCCTGCCAGGCGCGCGGTCCCCAGATCGCGGCCATGCTGGCGATCACCGTCAGCCACACGATGACGACCAGTTTCCGGTATTCCGTGGCGCTCATCAGACAATTCCCCCGGGCGGCCGCGACGCTACGTTATCTCATCACATGCGTCGATCCGTCCAAGTTGCCGGATTTGCTCGACGCGGCCTGCATAGATCACTACATCCAAGTGCTGAACGCGAACTTAACGCCGCCTTAACGGGGGCGTACAGCCGGGGCGGATCATGCAGACCCATCGCGACGATTCCTGGTTCGAAAGCCACAATTTCCTGGGCCAGCGGCATGACCGGCATGAGCGCCGCACCTGGATGGTGGTGGGCCTGACGGCGGCGATGATGGTGGCGGAGATCGCCGCCGGCGCCTGGTTCAATTCGATGGCCCTGCTCGCCGATGGTTGGCACATGGCAACTCATGCCGGCGCGCTGGGCCTGGCGGCGCTGGCCTATCGTTTCGCCCGGCGCCATGCGCGCAATCCGCGCTTCTCCTTCGGCACCGGCAAGGTCGGCGACCTCGCCGGCTATACCAGCGCCATCATCCTGGGGATCGCCGCCTTGGTCATCGCCTGGGAATCGGTGGTGCGCCTCGCCAACCCGCTGCCCATTGCCTTCGACGAAGCGATGCTGGTGGCGGTGCTGGGCCTGCTGGTCAACCTGATCAGCGCCGCGATGCTGTGGTCGAAGCACGATCACGGGTCTGGCCACACGCATGACCACGGGCATGACCACGGGCACGATCATGCGCATGCCGAGGGTCACGATCACGCGCACCATCACGGCGACAAGGTCGACCACAATATCCGCTCGGCCTTCCTGCATGTCGTCGCGGACGCATTGACATCAGTGCTGGCGATCGCGGCGCTTGCCTCGGGCCGCTGGCTGGGGATCGTCTGGCTGGACCCACTGATGGGTGTCATCGGCGCGCTGGTCATCTTCCACTGGTCGACGCGGCTGGCGCGCGATACCGGCGGCATCTTGCTGGACGTGGAGGCGGGCGGCGATCTGGCGCGCCGCATCCGCACGGAAGTGGAAGACACAGGCGACCAGGTGGCCGATCTGCATGTCTGGCGCGTCGGTCCCGGCCATTATGCCGCCATCGTCGCCATCGTCACCGAGCGCGCGGCGCATGCCGACGAGATCCGCGGCATGCTGATCGAACGTTTCCCGCTGGCTCACCTGACGGTGGAAGTGCGCCGCCCGCGCTCCACGTAATACATCACCGTCGTCGACAGCACGGTCAGCACGACAAAGCCGAACACCATCGGCCGTACCGTTCCGTCATAAGCCTGGCCCAGCATGTTGCCGAGCACGGTGGAGATCAAAGTGGTCAGCGAGCCGATCACCGCCGCGGCGACGCCGGCGATGTGACCCATCGGCTCCATCGCGAGCGCATTGAAATTGCCGAACAGGACGCCGACGCTGAAGAACAATGCCAGCAGATAGGCCATCAGCGACCAGAGCGGCGGATGCCCCGCGGTCAGCATGGTGGCGATGAAGAAGACGATGGAGATCAGACTGCTGGCGATCAACCCCGTCGCCGCCAGCCGCCGCATGCCGAACTTCATCACCAGCCGCGCATTCACCAAAGACGCCGCGCCGAACGACAGGGCGTTGGCGCCGAAGGCGATCGGGAACAACTCGCCCAGCGCATATTGTTCCTGCAGGATCTGCTGCGTGGAGGTGAGATAGCCGATGAAAGCGCCGAAGATCAGGCCGGCCATGATTGTGTAGCCAAGCGTGAAGCGGTTGCCGCAGGCTTCGCGGAACGCCATCGCGATGCGGCGCAGGGAGAAGCTGGCGCGGCGTTCCATCGGCAGGGTCTCCTCCTGGCGCCAGGCGAACCAGACGAAGCCGACGATGCCCTGGACCAGCAGCACGACAAAGATGAAGCGCCATTCGGCGAACAGCAGCAGGCCCTGGCCGATGGACGGCGCGATCACCGGAATGACGATGAAGACCGTGGTCACCAGAGACAGGATCTTGGCCATCGCGCGCCCTTCATAGAGGTCGCGGATCAGCGCCATGGAAACGATGCGCGGCCCGGCGGCGCCGATGCCCTGCAGGAAGCGGCCCAGCAGCATGATGGTGAAATTGGTCGAGAAGATGCACATCAAGGTGCCGGCCAGGAAGATCGCGAAGCCCCAATACATGGTCGGCTTGCGCCCGATCGTGTCCGATACCGGCCCGTAGACGAGCTGCGACAAAGCCAGCCCCAGGAACAGGGCGGTGACGATCATCTGCCGGTCGTTCTCGCGCGCGATGCCGAGATCGGCGGCGATCTGCGGCAGGGCCGGCAGCATCGCGTCGATGGAAAAGGCGATCAGCGACGACATCATCGCCATCAGGATGACGAATTCGACCCCGGCTTTATGGGCGGCCTTATGGCCGTGGGTGTGTTGTCCGCTCGTGGTCACGTTGGTTCCCCTGCGCGGCGGCTGCAAAAGGCCGCGCGGCGGGGGTGAAGTCGCATGGGCCGGCCGGGTGTGTCAAACCTCGCAAACGCATGGCCCGCCTGCAAATTCGCGACCCATTTGGGTCATGCGGGCGAGCTCCGGTCGGCTTGCCCGGCCTCGGCCCTTATGATCTACTCATTTGCGAACAATTCGCAGATAGAGGGTGCATCATGGACGACCAGCATTCGATCGCCGATCCGCACCGCGTCGCCGACGAAGCGGGGCTGCGCGCGCTCTACGGCCAGGCCGAAGGGCTGGCGATGCGCAAGTCGATGGTGCGGATCGACCGTCACGCGCGCGACTTCATCGCGCGTTCGCCGTTCCTGTGCATCGCCACGTCGAATGCGGAGGGCCGCGCCGACGTTTCGCCGCGCGGCGACCAGCCCGGCTTCGTGCAGGTGCTGGACGAACAGCACCTCGCGATTCCCGACCGGCCGGGCAACAACCGCCTGGATACGATGGTGAACATCGTCCAGAACCCGAATGTCGGGTTGATCTTCATGATCCCCGGCTTCGAGGACACCTTGCGCATCAACGGCAAGGCGGAGATCACCACCGACCCGGCGATCCTGGAACGCGCGATGGTCGACCGCAAGCTGCCGAAGACCGCCATCCGCGTGCGGGTGGAAGAGCAATTCTTCCATTGCGCCAAGGCCTTCCGCCGCTCGCGCCTGTGGATGCCGGAGGCCATCGTCGACCGCAAGGTAATGCCGACCCTGGCGCGCATCATCCTCGACCAGACGGAGGAGGCGGCGAAGATGAAGGAGGAAGAGCTCGCCGCCATCGATGTCGCGCTCGAGGAAGACTACAAGAAGGGGATGTACTGACCGGTCTCCGGTCCCGGCTTTTCGAATCCTTGCCGCGCCCCATCTTGTCGAAGTTGGGCGAATTTGCTAACCAGACTGCCTCGATGGTTCCCCGACGGATGAAGTCCAGGGGATGAAAAGGGAACACGGTGAGGACGACCCAATCGGGGCCGAAACCGTGGCTGCCCCCGCAACTGTGAGCGGCGAGGTTCTTGAGCACGAACGCCACTGGGAAACCGGGAAGGCCGCTCAAGAGCCGCCAAGCCGCGAGCCAGGAGACCTGCCATCGCGAACCTGAACGTAACCGGACGGGGTGTGCCGGAGGGAGCGATGACAGATGACTAGCCTTTCCAGGTCTGTGCCGTTGCCGCGCCGCACTGCCCCGTGCTCATGGCGGGGTGCCACATGGCGCAAGATACCAAGACACGACACCAGCTCATTCTCTGCACCACCTGTCGCAAGACCGGGACCGAGTGCCGGCTGGGCTTCGAGCTTCTCCAATCGCTGAACCGCACGGCCGATCTCGGCCGCGCCGCCGGCCTGCCGGAGGATTTCGGAATCTCCGGCACGGCCTGCCTGTCGGGATGCTCGCGCCCTTGCACCGTGGCCTTCGTCGCCGACGGCAAGACCTCGTACCTGTTCGGCGACATCGACCCGCAGGAGAATCTCGACGCGCTGGTGGAGTTCGCGCGGCTCTACCGGGCGCGCGAAGACGGCATGACCCGCTTCAACGAGCGGCCGGACATCCTGCACGGCAAGTGCCTGGCGCGCATCCCCAGCGCGCTGATGATGACCGAGGCGACCGAGCGGGAGCTGGTCTGATGGTTGCCGCCCTGACTGTGCGCGACCTCGCCTGGGGCCCCACGCGCCGCGCGCCCATCGTCGACGGGATCACCTTCGACCTCGCGCCGCAGGAGGTGCTGGCCATCGTCGGCCCCAACGGTGCCGGCAAATCCAGCCTCTTGCGCTGCCTCTATCGCGTGAACCGGCCCTGGCGCGGCGGCGTCCAGGTCTATGGCGAGGACGTCTGGCGCATGCCCCCGCGCGAAGCGGCGCGCCGCATCGCCGCCGTGCCGCAGGAAGTGCCGGCGGACTTTCCGTTCCGCGTGCGCGACGTGGTGATGATGGGTCGCACCGCACGCCGCCGCGCCCGCATCGACTGGAGCCCGGAAGACCGCGCCAAGGTCGGCGCCGCGATGGAGCGGCTGGATCTCGGGCATCTAGGCGATCGCCTGTTCACCACGCTCTC
>DASZQC010000310.1:0-25991 GCA_035549815.1 Dongiaceae bacterium | reverse complement strand
CCGGAGCTGGACCGCGCGGCGCGGCAGCAATTCATCCGCAGATGCGATCGCATCCTGGTGCATTGCGAGGCTGGGCGCCGCGAGCTGGAGCAGACCTTTCATCACCTTCCGCCGGCGACGATCGCGCCGCATCCGGACTATCGCCGGGAATACCCGGCTCCGGCCGGCCGCATGGAGGCGCGTGCCGCCTTGCGGATTCCGCGGGATGACTTCGTGTTCCTGATGTTCGGCATGCTGCGGCCCTACAAGAACTTCCCGCTGGCCATATCGGCGTTCCGCGCCTTGCCGATGTCTCGTGCACGCCTGCTCATCGCGGGCGGGACGTTGGGAGGCGACGATGCCGCTTGGCTGAAACAACTGGCCGCGGGCGATGAACGGATCGATTTGCGCGTGGCCAGAGTCCCGGATGACCAGGTGCCGGTCCTGTTCGGCGCCGCCGATGTCGCCTTGTTCTCCTACGAGCGCATCCTCGCTTCGGGCGGCGTGGCGCTGGCGCAGGGGCTGGGCCGCGCAATCGTCGCGCCCCGGATCGGCTGCCTGCCCGATATGGTGCCCGACAGCAGCGGCCTGCTCTATGAGGTGAATTCCGTCGAAGGCCTGGCCGCCGCCATGCGCCGCATCACCGAGCTCGATGTCGACGAGATGGGACGCCAGGGGCAGTTGCACATCGCCAAGCGGTCGCCGGAAGCCTTCGCGCGAACCTTGTTCGGCGTTTACAAGGCGCTCCCCCGGCGGTGAGACGAGGAACGGAATCGGCCCGGCCGTGCCGGTTCTTTGGCGTTCTGGACTTCAATCATAACAAATTGATTCAATTGTTAAAATCTCCGCCTGAATACTTAAGGGATTCTTCACGCCACTAGGGAAATCTGGATGGACCGGCCGGGCCATTGGCCTTCGGCGTCCAACGAGCGCGTGGGTCCCTTGGCATTTCTTCAGAGCCAGTCCTCCGAACCGCCCCTCCCGACCCGGGCGGCTGTTTCGAACGCGCCGGCGCTGCGGGTGACCGGCCTCTGCAAATCATTCCAGCGTCCCGCCGTCGATCATCTCGATTTGAGCGTCCGCCAGGGCGAGTTCTATGCCCTGCTCGGCCCCAACGGCGCGGGCAAGACCACGACCCTGCGCATCGTCTCCGGCCTGCTGCGCCCCGATAGCGGCAGCGTTTCCATCTGCGGCATTGACGCGCTGGCTGATCCGGTCGCCGCCAAGCGCATCACCGCCTGGGTCAGCGACGAGCCGATGATCTATGACAAGCTGTCGCCGATGGAATATCTCGCCTTCATCGCCGGCCTTTGGGATGTCGAACCCGCCACCGCGGAGACGCGCGCCAATGAGCTGATCGAGTGGCTGGAGCTGCGCCCGGTCGCCCATGAACGCTGCGAGGGCTTCTCCAAGGGCATGCGCCAGAAAGTGGCGCTCGCCGGCGCCCTGGTGCACGACCCGCAACTGATCATCCTGGACGAGCCGCTGACCGGCCTCGATGCGCGCGCCGCGCGCCTGGTAAAGGACGCGCTGCTGGCGCGCGTGCGCCAGGGCCGTACCGTCATCATGACCACGCATATCCTGGAAGTGGCCGAGCGCATGGCCGAACGGATCGGCGTCATCTCCCGCGGCCGCCTGATCGCCGAAGGCACGCTCGAAGACTTGCGCCGGCAAGCGGCGACCAGCCGCGCGTCGACCGGCAGCAGCCTGGAAGACGTGTTCCTGGCCCTGGTGGACGAGCGGGAAGCGCCCCAGTGATCGCCGCCGCATCACTTCGTCCCGGGTCGCTTCGCCCCGGATCCTTCCTGTGGCTGGCACGGCATGAAGGGCGCCTCGCCTGGCGCGACATGTTCTACCTGATGACGGCGGGCGGGCGCTGGCGCCTGCGCAGCGTGCTGACCACCTTCCTGACGGCGATCCTTGCGTTCCATCTGATCGCCTATTCCATCGTCTCCGGCCATGCGGACGTCACCGCCGCATCCGGCGCCGAGACGCTGGTCGCGATCACCGGCAGCCTGGTGCTGAGCTTCTTCCTCATGCTGTCGCAGGCACTGGAGCAGGTCACGCGCCTGTTCTATGCGCGCGGCGATTTGGAGCTGTTCAAGGCCTCGCCGGTGCCGCTCGACCGCGTCTTCATGTTGCGCGTCGCTGCCGTCGCCGCCACCACCACATGCATGGCCCTGGTCGTGGCGGCCCCGGTCCTCGACATCCTGATCGTGCAGGGTGGGTTGCGCTGGGCTGCGGGCTTCGGCGTCGCGGCGGCGGGTGGTCTTGCCACCTGCGGCCTGGCGCTCATCCTGGCAGCGATCCTGTTCGACACGCTGGGTCCGCGGCGAACCCGCCTGGCCGCGCAGATCGCCTCGGCCATCGTCGGCTCCGCCTTCATCATCGGCATCCAGGCGGTCGCCATCCTCACCATCGGCACCTTGTCGACGCAGGCCTTCTTCCATTCCGCCATGGTGGTGGAGCATGCGCCGGACGCCGACAGCCTGTTCTGGATTCCGGCCCGCGCGGTGCTGGGCGACGGCACAGCGCTGCTGGTGACATTCGCCGTCGGCCTGTTGCTGCTGGCGATCCCCATGTTCCTGCTGTCGCGACGGCTCGGCGAATACGCGCTGGCGGCCGCCGGCATCGTCCATGGCGGCGGCGTGCGGCGCGGCGCCACCTGGCGCTTCGCCAGGGCCAGTGCACGCGCGATGCTCCGGCGCAAGGAATGGGCGCTGCTGCTGCGCGATCCTTGGCTCGCATCGCAAAGCCTGATGCAATTGCTGTATCTGATCCCGTCCGGCCTGCTGCTGTGGCGCTGCTATGGCGACAGCCAGGGCGCCTCCGTCGTGCTTGCGCCGGTGCTGGCGATGGCCGCGGGCCAGTTGGGCGGCGGCCTGGCCTGGCTCGCCGTCTCGGGCGAGGATGCCCCCGATCTGATCGCCACCGCGCCGATCTCGCCGCGGTTGCATCTCCTTGCCAAGGTTGAATCCGTGCTGATCGCGATCTTCGTGGTCTTCTCGCCGTTCCTCCTCGGGCTGCTCGGCTTGTCCTGGCGCGTGGCGCTGGTGGTCGCCGTCGGAATCGGCATTTCCGCCTTGTCGGCGACCATGGTGCAGATCTGGTTCCGGGCGCAGGCCAGCCGGCGGCATTTCCGCCGCCGCCAGACCTCGTCCCGCATCGCCACCTTCTCCGAGGCGCTGTCGTCCGTGTCATGGGCGGGCGCCACCGCCATCGCCGCCAGCGGCTCATGGCTGGCCGTCATCCCCGCGATCGCGGCGGCCCTGGTGCTGTATGGCGCCTGGTACATCCGTCCGCGTGCGCAAACCTGATCCCGGCACAATTCGTGATGTAATTCGCGCAGCCTGACCCATTGTTGCCGCCGAAGCGGCGTGTTACCTCCGCTGATTATGAGTTCCCTCACCCATTCTTCCGCCAGTTCGCCCTATAAGGGCATCGCCATCGGATTCCTCGCCTACTTCCTGTTTTCTTGCGGCGATGCCGCGTCAAAGGCGTTGGGCGGCAGCCTGCCGGCCACCGAGATCGGCTTCTTCTCGACCCTGTTCGCTGCGGCCGTGCTGCTGATCTTCACGCCGCGCGGAGAAAGCTGGCGCGATGCCTGGCGCCCGCGACATCCGAAGCTGGTCATCCTGCGTGGCCTGTTCGGTGCGACCTCCGGCCTCCTCGCCATCTACGCCTTCATCACCCTGCCTTTTGCCGAGGCCTACGCCCTGATCTTCCTGTCGCCCTCGATCGCCACCATCCTGTCGATCTTTGTGCTGGGCGAGCAGGTGCGGTGGCGGCGCTGGCTGGCCGTCGCCATCGGTTTTGTCGGCGTCATGCTGATCGTGCGGCCGGGATTCGAGGAACTGGCGCTCGGCCACCTCGCCGCCTTTGCGGTGTCGTTCTGCGCCGCGGCCACGGTCATCATCCTGCGCAAGCTGGGCCCGACGGAGCGCCGGGTCAGCCTGCTCGGCGCCATCATCATCTTCGCCCTGCTGGTGAACGGCGTGCTCATGCTGCCCTATTTCCGTTGGCCGACCCTGGCCGACCTGCCGATCCTGGCCCTGGGCGGCGCCTGCGCCGCCACGGCGCAGATCTGCCTGATCGCGGCGACCCGGCTGGCGCCGGCGAACCGTGTCGCGCCGGCGCAATACAGCCAGATGGTCTGGGCGATCCTGATCGGCGGCCTGCTGTTCAACGAGCTTCCCGACGGCCTGGCCCAGATCGGCATCCTGCTGATTGCGGTTTCCGGCCTGATCACCTTCATGCGCGAGGAGATTCGCGGCCATTGGTGGTCGCGGATCATCCTGCAACGCGATCGCAACTAGCGTTCCTGTTCGGCCACCCCAATTCAGTTACGATTGTCTTTTTGCGCGCAATTGACTTGCCCGGCGGCACCGGAGCCGGAAAAATGCCACCAGGAATGCAGCTCTGTCCCGGAGGTGCGGATATGGATATAGCCGCTTTCAAAGCATCGATCGCGCAGCCCAAGCCGCCCGGCAAGCTCGATCTGGCGTTGCGGGCCCTGTGGTGGGACGCCAAAGGCAACTGGAAAGAAGCGCACGAGCACGTGCAACAGGACGAGGGGAATCCCCGCTGCGATTGGGTGCATGCCTATCTGCACCGCAAGGAGGGCGATGTGTCCAACGCCCGTTATTGGTACCGGCAGGCCGAAAAACCGGCGGCTTCCGGCCCGTTGGAGCAGGAATGGAACGACATTGCCCAAACATTGATTGATGGGGCGCTGGTCGGCACTGGCGAGAAAAGCTGAGCGAAAGAGTCGGACACATGACCGCGCATGCGATGAACCATTTCACAATTCTGGCGGAGGATTTGCAGGAAACCTGCGCCTTTTACCGCGACCTGCTGGGCCTGACCGAGGGCTACCGGCCCGACATGGGTTTTCCCGGTGCCTGGCTCTATGCCGGTGAAACGGCCGTGCTGCATGTGGTGGTGCGCAAGCCCCTGCCGCAGCCGCGCGCCGGCGTGCTCGACCACATGGCCTTCAGCGCCAGCAATCTTCCGGCAATCATCGCGAAGCTGAAACAGCGCGACATCGAGTACCGGCTTGGACGCCAGATCGAGACGGGAACTTGGCAACTGTTCATGCTCGATCCCAACGGCGCCAAGGTCGAACTCGATTTCTCCCCCGAAGAAGAGCCTGGATGACCAGCGGCGGAGTGCCGCAGCCGGGTTGCGCCCCCTTTTCTTTTTTCATATCTTCGTATCTATGAATATAAAGAAGATGGCCCGGACGGCGGAGATGGTCAGCGAGCTGATGAAATCGCTGGCGCATCCGAAGCGGCTCCTGATCCTCTGCCAACTGGTGGAGCAGGAGCGCTCGGTCGGCGAGTTGGCGCGCCTGTTGGACATGCGGGAGGCCGCGGTTTCCCAGCAACTGAGCCTGCTGCGCAAGGACAAGCTGGTCGCCACCCGGCGCGAGGGCCAGACGATCTGGTATTCGTTACCACGCGAGGATGTGCGGGCATTGCTGGCCTATCTGTACGAGACGTACTGCGCCCAGCCCACGCGGCGGTGATCAAGAGGCCGGAACGGCCGACCCGCAAGGAGGAACGCCCATGAGCACTTCAACGAGGCCTGAAGTCACCGGCTTTTTCGACGAGGATACCTTCACAGTCTCCTATGTCGTCGCAGATCCTGCCGCAAAGGTCTGCGCCATTGTCGACAGCGTGCTCGATTTCGATCCCGCCTCCGGCCGTACCAGCCGCAAGTCCGCCGATGACATCATCGCCTTCGTTCGCCAGCGGGGCTACAAGGTGGACTGGATCCTCGAGACCCATGTCCATGCCGACCATCTCAGTGCGGCTCCGTACCTGCGTAAGGAACTCGGCGGGCGGATCGGCATCGGCTTCAACGTTACGATCGTGCAGAACACTTTCGGCAAGGTCTTCAACGTGGAGTCGGAGTTCAAGCGCGACGGAAGCCAGTTCGACCACCTTTTCCAGGATGACGAGGGCTTCAAGGTCGGCGGCATCGAGGCCAAGGCGCTCTATACGCCCGGCCACACCCCGGCCTGCATGACCTATGTCATCGGCGACGCCGGCTTCGTCGGCGACACGATGTTCATGCCCGACTACGGCACGGCGCGCTGCGACTTTCCCGGCGGGGACGCGCGGCAACTCTATCGCTCGATCCGCAGGATTTTCGCCCTGCCGCCGCAGACGCGGCTCTTCATGTGCCACGACTACAAGGCGCCGGGCCGCGACGAGTACCGCTGGGAAACCACGGTCGCCGAGGAGAAGGCGAAGAATGTGCATGTCCGCGACGGCATCTCGGAGGACGAGTTCGTCGCCATGCGGCAGAAACGCGACGCGACGCTGTCGATGCCGCGCCTAATCCTGCCCTCCGTGCAAGTGAATATGCGGGCCGGACACCTGCCGCCGCCCGAAGCGAATGGCGCGCGCTACCTGAAGCTGCCGGTCGACGCGCTCTAAGCCATAGCAGCCACATAGCCGCCGGCCACACCGGCGATCCGAGGAGGAACGCTTATGGACACCATCAAGCGATTGACCCCGTTTTTGTCGGTCGCGCCACAGATCAGCCTGGGCGACGTGGGGACGCTTTCGGCACACGGCTACCGCGCCATTATCAGCAACCGCCCGGACGGCGAAGGCGAAGGCCAACCGACCGGCGCCGAGATCGCCGCGGCAGCAAAGTACAGCGGTCTCGATTTTCGCCACGTTCCCGTCGTGTCCGGCAAGATCCGCGATGAGGACGTCGCGGCTTTCACCGCAGCGATGGCCGAATTGCAGGGCCCGGTCCTCGCCTTCTGCCGCACCGGCACCCGCTCCACCAGCCTGTGGGCCCTGTCTGAGGCACATCATCTCGATCCGGCCGCTATCCTGCGGACCGCGCAGTCGATCGGCTACGATCTCTCCGCCCTGGAGGATCGCCTGCAGGCGCGCTGGCAAGATGGCCTGCGCCGCGGCGCCCGCCTGGACAGCACGGCGCCATCCCGACTCGCGTCAGTCCATCAGACTCCCTATGACGTGCTCATCGTCGGCGGTGGCGCGGCTGGTTGTGCCGCGGCGGCGAGCCTGCTGAAGCGCCGGCCTAGTCTTTCCATCGCCATCGTCGAGCCGCGCGATATCCACTATTACCAGCCAGGCTGGACCTTGGTCGGCGGCGGCGTCTTCGACCGCGCGCGAACCGAACGGCCGATGTCCCGGGCGATACCGAAGGGCGTGAAATGGATCCGCGCCGCCGTCGCCGCCTTCGAGCCCGAAAACAACGCCGTGGTGCTGGAGGATGGCGCTCGCATCCCCTACCGCACCCTCGTCGCCGCGCCGGGGCTTACCCTGCGCTGGAACGCGATCCACGGCCTTTCCGAGACGCTTGGCAAGAACGGCGTCACTTCCAACTATCTCTTCGATCTCGCGCCCTACACTTGGCAACTGGTCCAGGGTTTGCGCGGCGGCACGGCGATCTTCTCGCAGCCCCCAATGCCGATCAAATGCGCCGGCGCGCCGCAGAAGGCGATGTACCTGTCCTGCGACCACTGGCGGCGCCAGGGCGTGCTTGGCGACATCAACGTCGAATTCCGCAGCGCCGCCGCCGTCCTCTTTGGCGTCGCGGATTTCGTGCCGCCGCTTATGAAATATGTCGAGCGCTACGGCGCCAAGCTCAACTTCAACAACAACCTCGTCGCCGTCGATGGGCCGGCACGCAAGGCCTGGTTCGAGGTGAAGAAGGCCGACAACTCCGTGGAGCAGATCGAATGCGGCTTCGACATGATCCATGTCGTCCCGCCGCAATCGGCACCCGATTTCATCCGGCAGTCCCCGCTGGCCGACCCGGCCGGCTGGATCGAGGTCGACCACGAGACCCTGCGGCACAAGCGCTACGGAAATGTCTTCGGCCTTGGCGACGGCTGCTCCGCGCCCAACGCGAAGACGGCGGCGGCGGTGCGCAAGCAGGCGCCGGTCGTGGCCGAGAACGTGCTCGCCGTGCTCGACGGCAGGGGTCCGCGCGCGCTCTACGACGGCTACGGCTCGTGCCCGCTGACCGTCGAACGCGGCAAGGTCGTGCTCGCCGAGTTCGGCTATGGCGGCAAGCTGCTGCCGACCTTCCCGCTCGACCCGCGGGTGCCGCGCCGGATGGCCTGGAAGCTGAAAGCCGAGTGGATGCCCAACATCTACTGGGACATGATGCTGCGCGGCCGCGAGTGGCTGGCCGAGCCAAAGATGCTGCCGCACGAGCCGCTGGCGCACGAGGCGACGACCGCCTGTAACTTCGATGCGAAGCCCAAGTGATGCTGCGCCGGGTTCTTGATCTGCTGCCGGCCATGGCCTGGGCGCGCGGATACGACCGGACAACGCTTGCCGGCGACGCGACCGCCGCGGTCATCGTGACCATCATGCTGATCCCGCAGAGCCTGGCCTATGCCCTCCTCGCCGGGCTGCCGCCGCAGGTCGGCCTCTATGCCAGCATCCTGCCGCTGGTGGCCTACGGCATCTTCGGCACCAGCCGCACGCTCGCGGTCGGCCCCGTCGCCGTCGTCTCGCTGATGACGGCCTCCGCGGTCGGTCAGGTGGCGGCGCCCGACAGCGCGGCCTATCTGACGGCCGCGCTGGCGCTCGCTCTGATGTCCGGCCTGATCCTGGTGGCGATGGCGGCGCTGCGCCTCGGCGTCATCGCCAACTTCCTCAGCCATCCGGTCATCGCCGGATTCATCAGCGCCTCCGGCATACTGATCGCCCTCAGTCAGGCGAAGCATCTCCTCGGCATCGGCGCCAAAGGCGACACCTTGCCGGAACTTGCGGCATCCCTGTTCGCGACCTTCGGCGACACCAACCTTCCGACGCTGGCGATCGGCGCGACCGCCCTCGCCTTCCTGTTCTGGGTGCGCAGGTCGCTGAAGCCCCTGCTGCTCCGGCTCGGCTTGCCGCAAAGGCTCGCCGATCTTCTCGCCAAGGCAGGGCCGGTCGTCGCGGTCGTCGCAAGCGCCGTTGCGGTATCGTTGCTGCAGCTCGACGCGCGGGGCGTCAAGGTCGTCGGGACGCTGCCGACTGGGCTACCGCCGCTGACCCTGCCGCACTTCGATTTGGCGCTATGGGCCGATCTCTTTCCGGCCGCGGTTTTGATCAGCCTGGTTGGTTTCGTCGAATCGGTCTCCGTGGCGCAGACGCTCGCCGCCAAGCGCAGGCAGCGCATCGGCCTCAACAGCGAGCTGGTCGGCCTCGGCGCCGCGAACCTGGCGGCGGCCCTCACCAGCGGCTATCCGGTGACCGGCGGCTTCGCGCGCTCGGTGGTGAACTTCGACGCGGGAGCACAGACGCCGTTCGCCGGCGTGCTGACCGCCCTCGGCATCCTGCTGACGACCTTGTTCTTCACGCCGCTGTTCCAGTCGCTGCCACAGGCCGTGCTGGGCGCCACCATCGTCGTCGCCGTGTTGTCGCTGGTCGATCTCCACGGCTTCATCCGCACCTGGCGTTATTCCAAGGCGGATGGGACCGCGATGGCCGCCACCGCCCTGGTGGTGCTCGGCGTCGGCGTCGAACCCGGCATCGTCACCGGCGTCGCGCTTTCGCTGCTCTTGTTCCTGTGGCGAACCAGCCGCCCCCACATGGCAATCGTCGGGCAGGTGCCCGGTACAGAGCACTTTCGCAACATCCTGCGCCACAAGGTGACGGAGAGTCCCCAGGTACTGTCGGTGCGGGTCGACGAGAGCCTCTACTTCGCCAACGCGCGTTATCTGGAAGACCGTCTTTACGACATGGTCGCGGCGCGGCCAGGCCTCCGTCACGTCGTGCTGATGTGCCCGGCGGTGAACTTCATTGACGCCAGCGCCCTTGAAAGCCTGGAAGCGATTGCCCATCGGCTGAACGCGGCGGGCGTCGCCTTCCACCTTTCCGAGGTCAAGGGGCCGGTCATGGACCGGCTACGGCGGTCCGACTTCTTCCAGCACTTCAAGGGCCAAGTGTTCCTCAGCCAGCACCAGGCGCTGGCCGCCCTCGATCCCCAGACGACACGAGAAGCCGACTTGGCGGCCTAGGCCCGCCCGATGCTGGAATATTGGAACCCGGCGTCGCGCATCTCCGACGGGCGATAGATGTTGCGCAGATCGACGACGATCGGCCGCTTCAGCGCCGCTTTCATGCGTCGCAAATCGAGGGCGCGATAGGAGTTCCACTCGGTCATCAGCACCAGCACGTCGGCGCCGCTCATCGCCGCGTAGGGATCGTCGCAATAGGTCAGGTCCGGCATCAGCTTGCGCGCTTCGGCGATGCCTTCGGGATCGTGCGCCTGCACCTTCGCGCCCTCCGCGACCAGCGCCGGGCCGATCGCAAGGCTCGGCGCCTCGCGCATGTCGTCGGTGTTGGGCTTGAAGGTCAGGCCCAGCAGCGCGACGACCTTGCCTTTCAGCGAGCCGCCGACCGCCTGGCGCACGCGATCGACCATCTGCAGCTTGCGCGCCTCGTTGAAGGAGTCCGTCGCCTCGATCAGGCTGATCGGCGCGCCGGCCTGCCGCGCGATCTCGACCAGGGCGCGCGTATCCTTCGGAAAGCATGACCCGCCATAGCCGGGGCCGGGATGCAGGAACTTCGATCCGATGCGGCCGTCCAGGCCGATGCCGCGCGCCACGTCATGCACGTCGGCGCCGACTTTCTCGCACAGATCGGCAACCTGGTTGATGAAGGAGATTTTCATCGCCAGGAAGCCGTTGGCCGCATATTTGATGAGCTCCGCCGTCTCCAGGCCGGTGAACAGGATCGGCGTCTCGATCAGATAGAGCGGCCGGTAGAGCTGGCGCATCACGTCCTTCGCCCGGTCCGATTCCGCGCCGATGACGACCCGGTTGGGCCGCATGAAATCGTCGATCGCCGAGCCTTCGCGCAGGAATTCCGGGTTGGAAACCACATCGAAATCGGCGGTCGGATTGGTCTGCTTGATGATCTCCGCCACTTCCCGCCCGGTGCCGACCGGCACGGTCGAGTTGGTGACGATGACGGTATAGCCATCCAAGGCCCGGGCGATCTGCCGCGCCGCCTCGCGCACGAAGCTCAAATCGGCGTGGCCGTCGCCGCGCCGGCTGGGCGTGCCAACGGCGATGAAGACGAGATCGGCATTGCCCACCGCCTTGGTCAGATCGGAGTCGAAGGTCAGCCGGCCGGCCGCCGCGTTGCGCGCGACCAGCGTGTCCAAGCCGGGCTCATAGATCGGGATCTCGTTGCGGCGCAGGCGCTGCACCTTGACCTGGTCCTGGTCGACGCAGACCACGTGATGGCCGAACTCGGAGAAACAGGCGCCGGATACCAGGCCGACATAGCCCGCGCCGATCATCGCGATATTCATGACGCGGCCCCTCCCCCGCTGCCGGTCCCGGCTATTTCTTCTTCAGCTCGTCCGCGATCGCCAGGACCGTCTCTCTCACGCTCTTGCCGATCTTCGGATGGCGCAGCGCATAGGCGATGTTGGCCTCCAGGAAGCCCGCCTTGTCGCCGCAATCGAAGCGCTTGCCCTCGAAGCGATAGCCGTGGAAGCGGCCGCGCCCGCACATCTGCGCCATCGCGTCGGTCAACTGGATCTCGCCGCCGGCGCCGGGCTTCTGCTCGTCCAGATGCGTGAAGACGTCCGGCTGCAAGATGTAGCGGCCGATGATCGACAGGGTCGAGGGCGCCACGTCCGGCTTCGGCTTCTCGACCAGGCCCAAAGCCTCGACCAGGCGTCCGCTGGCCTTGCCCGTCTTCAGGATGCCGTAGCGGTCGGTATGCTCTTTCGGCACGTCCATGACCGCGACGATGTTGCCGCCGACCTCGTTATACATCTCCACCATCTGCCTCAGGCAGGGCACATCCGCCTGCACCAGATCGTCGGCCAGCAGCACGGCGAAAGGCTCGTTGCCGACCAGGTTGCGCGCGCACCAGACCGCATGGCCCAGGCCGCGGGCCTCCTGCTGGCGGATATAGGTCATCTCGCCCGGCTTCGGGATCAGATTGTCGATGATCGCCAGCTCGGCGTCCTTGTGCCGGTCCTTCAGCGTCTCCTGCAGTTCATAGGAATAGTCGAAATGGTCTTCGATGACGGTCTTGCCCCGGCCGGTGACGAAGATCATCTCCTCGAACCCGGCCGCGCGCGCCTCTTCCACCGCGTACTGAATGAGCGGCTTGTCGACGACGGGCAGCATCTCCTTGGGCATGGATTTGGTCGCGGGCAAAAATCGCGTACCCAGGCCGCCGACTGGAAAAATAGCTTTTCTCAAAGGTTTACGCATGAATCTTCCTTCTGCGCTCGAACGTCTTGTGCCACAGGTCGCCCGTCTGGGGAAGTGGTCAGAGCAGGAACAACCAGGATCGGTGTCGGAGGTTTCCCGACAAAATTATGCGCCGATTTGCCGAACTGAGATACGGGATCAGATATGGGATTGTGTCGCAGGCACCGGCTGGTTCGACGCCGCAACCGGGGGCGACAACGCCAGCGCCGAGACCAGGTCGCGCACTTCCTGGCGCGCCGCCACGTGCGACATGCGCCAGGCGATGCCGAGGTCGAGCTTGGCATCCTTGCGGTTGAGGTCGAGCAGGGTCAGGCCGCGCGGAAACAGTTCGCGAAAAATCACGCGCTCGGTGAAGCCGGGCGCCAGCCGGAAGCCGAGCCGCTTGCCGAGCTGCTCCAGCAGCTTGCCGATGTCGCGCTTGTTCTTGGCGTCCAGGCTGGACAGGCGGTTGCGCATGACGATCCAGTCGATCGGCCGGCCGCGGTTGATGGCCCGCTGCTTGCGCTGCTCCCACACCATTTCGCTATAGACGCTGGGTTTCAGGATCTTGGCCCCGTCATGGTCGATACGGCCCAGCAAATCGAGATCGAGGAACGAGTCGTTGAGGGGCGTGATCAATGTATCAGCGAATGTATGCGCCAGGCGTGACAAGGATGTGTCGGAGCCCGGCGTGTCGATGACGATGAAGTCACAATTCTTGAGCTGCTCCATGGCGGCGCCCAGGCGCTGCGCCTCGTCCTGCCGCGCCGCCACGGCGCTGTCGGCATTGGACCGGTCGACCGGGAAATGGCGCGATTGCGGCAGCGGGATCAGCATCTCCGCCGCGGTCGCTCGGCGGTTGTCGACATAGCGGGTGAAAGAGCCCTGGCGCGCGTCGCAATCGACCGAGCCGACATCGTAGCCGTCATGCAGCAGGGCGACGACCAGATGCATGGCGGTGGTCGATTTGCCCGACCCGCCCTTCTCATTGCCCAGCACAATGACGTGCGGCCGGCCCGCAGGAACCCTACCGGGTTGGGGCCTGGAAAAGCTTACGCTCGCGACTCGGTAACCTTGCGGATCCATATCGCAGTGTCATGAAACACCGCACCGCCGTTTGGCAAGCCCGGCTCGTCGCTGGTCAGGGTGTTGATGCCGTTGCCGCCCACGAAAGCGGCATTGGGCCAGATGCTCTCGGCCACCACGGTGCCCGGCAGCAGCCCGTCGAAGGGCTTCACATGGATGAAGATTGCGCCCTGCCGGTTGCCGATCTCCGCCAGATCGCCTTCCGCCAGGCCCAGCTTTCCGGCGTCCGCAGGATGCACCAGCAGGGTCGGCCTGCCCTCGCGCTTCTTCGATCCCGGCGTCTCGGTGAAGGTGGAATTCAGGAACGAGCGCGCCGGCGCCGTCACCATGCGATAGGGCCGGTCCTCGGTCGGCGCGTCGAACACCGGGGCCATGTCCGGCAGGCTCGGCAGGCGCGCATGGTTCTTGCCGATCTTCGACCAGTCGGCCTTGAAGTGGAACTTCCTATCGCCATGGCCGAACCCGTCGCGGAAATGCGCCGTGTCCGCCTCCAGCGCGCAATCGTGCCAGTGCTTGGCGTGGATCTCGTCCGGCCCCGGCCAGTTCGACCGCTTCAGCGTCTCGGCGATGATCTCCCATTCCGTCATGCGGAATCCGGGGTGCGTGCAACCCAACCGCTTTGCCAATTCGCAGATCACGTAGTGGTTGGTGCGCGCATCGGCATAAGGTTCAACCACCTTGCGCGTCACCTGCAGGAAGGTGTGGCCGCTCCCGCGATAGATATCGTCATGCTCCAGGAAGGTGGTGGCGGGCAGTACGATGTCAGCCATCGCCGCCGTCTCGGTCATGAACTGTTCATGCACGCAGATGAATAGATCATCACGCGCCATGCCCTGGCGCACCAGGTTGGTGTTCGGACACACCATCATCGGGTTGGTGTTCTGTACGATCATCGCCATGACCGGCGGGCCGTCGCCCAGATCGCGCTTGTCGCCGGTCAGCACGGCGCCGAGGCGGGACTGGTCCAGCTCGCGGATGCTGCGGTCCTCCATCTCCGCCCCGACGATCAGGGAATCGTTGATGCGATAGAGGGAACGGTTGGAATAAAGCGCGCCGCCGCCGTGATGCGCCCAGGCGCCGGTCACCGTCGGCAGGCAAGTCACCGCATGCAGCGACGCCGCGCCGTTGCGGGCGCGCGCAAAGCCGAAGCCGACGCGGATGAAACTGCGCTTGGTCTGCCCATAGGCCCGCGCGAACTCTCGGATGCTCTCGGCCGGCACGCCGGTGACGCCTTCCGCCCATTCCGGCGTGCGGTCGCGCACATGCGCCTCCAGCGCCGCGGGATCATCGGCATGGCGCGCCATGTACGCGCGATCGGCATAACCCTCCGCGAACAGCACATGCATCATGCCCAGCGCCAGCGCCGCATCGGTGCCGGGCCGCAGCATGATGTGATGATCGGCGATCTCCGCCGTCGGGTTGCGATAGGGATCGACGCAATAGAACTTGGCGCCGCGCTCTTTGCGGGCGCGCGACACATGGGTCATCACGTTGACCTGGGTCGAGACCGGATTGGTGCCCCAGGCGACGATCAAATCGCTGTCGGCGATCTCGCGCGCATCGACGCCGCGCATGATGCCGACGCCGGCCATCCAGCCGGCATCCGACAAGGCCACGCAGATGGTGCTTTTCTGCCGCGCATACTTCTTCTCGTGCCGCAGGCGCTGGATGCCGTCGCGCTGCACCAGGCCCATCGTGCCGGCATAGAAATAGGGATAGACCGATTCAGCGCCCCATTGCTGCTCGGCGCGCAGGAACTTCTCCGCCGTCTCGTCCAGCGCCTGTTCCCAGGAGATCGGCTTGAAGGCCGCGATGCCGACACCCTTGTCGCCGACGCGCTTCATCGGCTGCGCCAGCCGATCCGGATGGTGCTGGCGTTCGGCATAGCGCGCGACCTTGGCGCAGACCACGCCCGCCGTGTACGGATTCGCCTTGGCGCCGTGCACCCGGCCGATGCGTGTCGGGCTCAGCCGCTCCACCTCGAGCGCGCAGGTCGACGGGCAATCGTGCGGGCAGGCGCTGTGGACGATCTCCGGCTTCTGTTGTGCGTTGTCGAGCGGCATAAACTCTCTCGAATTCGACATCCCGGCGGCGCCCTTGGCGAGGCCGATCCAAATCCTTAAAGTGCCGCGACTTTACCTGCGCCCGCCGCGCAAGACCAGTGCGGCAGTCGCATATCGGGGTTGTATCGTGACAAGTTTGGCGGCCGGGGGCCGACTCGAATTCAAGCCAAAACTGGGCATTCTGTGCATGCTCACCGCCTTGTTCATCCTGGGCGGCACCGACGCCATCGTGAAATGGTCGGCGACCAGCATCGACGTGGCCCAGATCGCCTTCGTGCGCTTTGCCGTATCGCTCGCCATCGTGCTGATCTTCATGGCGCCAAAGGCGAACGGCTTTGCCATCGCGCGCACGCGCCGGCCGGTGGAGCATCTGCTGCGTGGCTTCTGTTCCGCCATCGAGCTGCTGGCCTTCTATATCGCCATCAGCCTGATCCCGCTCCCCACAGCGATGAGCATTGTCTCCGCTTCGCCGATCTTCGGCACGCTGCTCGGCGTCATCGTGTTGCGCGAGAAGCTGAAGCTCGGCGGCTGGATCGCCATCTTGACCGGCTTTGCGGGCGTGCTGCTGGTCATCCAACCGGAGGAAGGCGTCGGCAGCCTCTATGGCACGATCGCGGTGCTGACCTCGGTGGTGCTGTGGACCACCGCGCAGCTTCTCGCACGCCGGCTCTCCACGACCGAGAGTAGCCACACCATCCTTTTCTACTATGCCGTGGTCGGCACGCTATTGATGGGCGCGATCCTGCCCTTCGTCTGGGTGGCACCGACGCCCATCGAGTGGGCCGCCATGGCGGCGGTCGGCGTGCTCGGCTGCATGGGGCAATATCTGCTGGTGCTGGCCTTCCGCTTCGCGCCGTTGTCCCTGGTGGCGCCGTTCGAATACAGCGCCCTCATCTGGGCCAGCCTCTATGGCTGGCTGTTCTGGGGCGATGTGCTGGGCACGGTGGCGCTGGTCGGCGTCGTGATCATCGTCGCAGCCTGTCTTTATATCTCTCGCAACGTCGGACATTGAGCAGATGGAACGGGCCGAGATCGACGCGGTGGTGATCGGGGCGGGCGTGGTCGGCCTCGCCTGCGCGCGGCAATTGGCGATGAAAGGGGTCGAGACTCTCATCCTGGAAGCCGAAAGTGATATCGGCACCGGCGTCTCGGCCCGCAACAGCGAGGTGATCCATGCCGGCATCTATTATCCGACCGGCAGCCTGAAGGCGCGTCTCTGCGTCGAGGGCCGCCGCAGGCTCTATGAATATTGCGACGCGCACGGCGTCGCCGCCAAGCGGGTCGGCAAGCTGGTGGTCGCAACGGACGAGGCGCAGGTCCCGGCCATGCGCAAGCTGATGGCGCAGGCGCTGGCCAATGGCGTGGATGACGTCGTTGAGATCAGCGCCGCCGAGGCCCGGCGCATGGAGCCCGAACTATCCTGCGTTGCCGCCTTCCACTCCCCCAGCACCGGCATCATCAGCGCGCACGATTTGATGCTGAGCCTGCTGGGCGAAGCGGAAGCGCAGGGCGCCGCCCTGGCCCGCCAGTCGCCGGTGCTGAAAGGCCGCATCGAAGAGGATGGCCGCGTGACCCTGGAAGTCGGCGGCGCGGCGCCGATGCTGCTGACCGCACGCCTGCTGGTCAACGCCGCAAGCCTTGGCGCGCAGGCCATCGCCCAAGGCATCGCCGGCTTCCCCGCCGCGCACATCCCGCCGCTCTATTATGCGAAGGGCAATTACTTCGCGCTGTCCGGCCGCTCGCCTTTCCAGCACCTCATCTATCCGATGCCGGAGGCAGCCGGCCTCGGCGTGCATCTGACGCTCGACCTCGGCGGTCAGGCGCGCTTCGGCCCGGATGTCGAATGGGTCGACCAGCCGAACTACGAGGTCAACCCGCGCCGTGGCGATGTCTTCTACGCCGCGATCCGCGCCTATTGGCCGGGCTTGCGCGACGGCGCGCTGGAGCCCGCCTATGCCGGCATCCGCCCAAAGATCCAGGCGCCCGGCACGGCCGCCGCGGACTTCCGCATCGACGGGCCGGAGGCGCATGGGATCCCTGGGCAAGTGCATATGTTCGGGATCGAATCCCCCGGCCTGACTTCCAGTCTCGCCGTCGCCGAAGAAGTTTGGAAACGGCTCGGACAGTCGTAACCGTTTCAAATCCGGATGATCGGATAGCGGAGCGCCCCTGATCGGACCGATCCGCGATTCTCGAAACTATTTCTGCCTTGTTTCGGACAGTCATTCCTGTAGGTTTCAAGCAACAATAAGAAACGGGGCAGGCTACGCCGGGGGCAACCAGGGCTCTCCAGATTGCAGTTCGCCGCGCGGACTGCCCCGTCATAACACGTGCCAAAGATCAGGGCGCCGAAGAGACGGGGGTTGCGAAAATGATCCCAGGAATGGATGCTGCAAACACGGGAAGGTGCCAATGGGCGACCTGATCCGTTCCTATGTGCGCTTCACCGACCGCATGTCGAACTATGTCGGCTATCTCGCGGCGGCGCTGGTCTTTTTCATGGGTGCAACGCTCATGTTCGATGCGTTCACCCGCAATGTCATCAATATGCCGGTGCACTGGGCGGTGGAACTGACGCAGTTCACGCTCGCCGCCTATTACTTCATGGGCGGCCCGTTCACGCTCAAGAACAACTCGCACGTCCGCATGGACCTGATCTACTCGTCGCTCTCCGAGCGCGGCAAGGCGAAGGTCGACCTCGCGACATCCGTCTGCCTTATCTTCTATCTGATTGTGACGTTGATCGGCGGCATCTCCAGCCTGCAATACGCCATCGAGACCAATGAGCGGCGATTCTCGATCTGGAACCCGTCCGTCGTTCCGATCAAGGCGCTGCTGGTGCTCTGCCTCGTCTTGATGCTGATGCAGGCCTTCTCCCTGGTCTTTAAGCACATGGCCACGTTGCGCGGGGAAAAGCTGTCATGAGCTATGAGGCAATCGCCCTGCTCATGTTCGGCGCCATGCTTGTGCTGCTGGTGACCGGCCAGCGGGTCTTTGCCGCCATCGGCTTCGTCGCAATGGCTGCCGCGCTGATGCTTTACGGCCCCGGCGCCATCGAGCTGTCCTTCAACCAGGTCTTCAAGCTGTTCAATTGGTACGCGATGCTGACGCTGCCCATGTTCATCTACATGGGTTACATCCTCGCGGAATCCGGCATCGCCGAAGATCTCTACAAGATGCTGCATGTCTGGTTCGGGCGATTGAGCGGCGGCCTCGCCGTCGGCACGCTGTTCCTGATGGTCATCATCTCGGCAATGAACGGCCTCTCCGTCGCCGGCATGGCCATCGGCGCCACCATTGCGCTGCCGGAGATGCTGCGCCGCGGCTACGACAAGATCCTGATCTCCGGCGTGGTGCAGGGCGGCTCGTCCCTCGGCATCCTCATCCCGCCCTCGGTGGTGATGGTGCTCTATGGCATGATCGCGCGCCAACCGGTGTCGAAGCTGTGGTTCGCCGGCCTCGTTCCCGGCTTGATCATGGCCGCCTTGTTCGTCCTCTATGTATTGATCCGAGCAAAGCTCAATCCGAAGCTGGCGCCGACGGTGCAGGACGAAGAACTGAAGATGCCCTTGCGCGAGAAGCTGAAGCTTGCCCGCGCCGGTATCATTCCCTTCGCCATCTTCTTCTTCATGACCGGGCTTTTCGTGTTCGGCATCACCAGCCTGGTCGAGAGCTCGGCCGTCGGCGCTTTCTGCGCCACGCTCGCGGCGGTGATCAAGGGGCGGTTCACCTGGAAGCTGGTCCGCGAAACGTCGATCAAGACGCTCAACGTCTCGTGCATGTTCATGTGGCTGATCTTGGCGGCGCTCGCTTTCGGCACGGTCTTCGATGGACTGGGCGCAGTGAAGGCGCTGGAATACTTATTCCTCGATAAGCTCGATCTCGGCCCGTGGGCGGTTGTCATCCTGATGATGCTGAGCTTCATGGTCATGGGCATGTTCCTGGACGACACGGCCATGCTGGTCATCGTGGCGCCGCTCTACATTCCCCTGGTCAAGGTGCTGGACCTCGGCTTTGATAACCAGCTCATCTGGTTCGGCGTGCTTTACACGATCACCTGCCAGATCGCCTATATCACGCCGCCCTTCGGCTACAACCTGTTCCTCATGCGATCGCTGGCGCCGAAGGAGATCACGCTGGTCGACATCTACCGGTCGATCTGGCCGTTTGCGATCATCATGATCCTGACCATCGTGCTGCTGATGGTCTTTCCGCAGCTCGCGCTATGGCTGCCGGAGCACATGTCGGTGAAAGGATGATTCCAACGGAGCAACCGTAGCTCCACAACAACCAACAGGAGGTTTTGATGACGGAAGAGACCAAGGCACAGAGCCCATCGGAGCGTATTCTTGCGACGCGCCGCAATTTGCTGAAAAAGGCGGGCCTGGGCGCCGGCGTGATCGCCGCCAGCTCGACCATCGGGGCGCCCTACGTGGTCGCCCAGACCGGGCCGATCAAATGGCGCCTGCAGACCTATTCGGGCGCGCCGCTCGGCGCCCACGTCATCAAGCCGCAGATCGAAGCCTTCAACAAGGCGGCCAACGGCGAGATGGAGATCGAGCTCTATTACGCCGACCAGTTGGTGCCGACCGCGGACCTGTTCCGCGCGCTGCAGACCGGCACGCTCGACGCCGTGCAGTCCGACGAGGCAACGATGGCCTCGCCGGTCGACATCGCGGTGTTCGGCGGCTACTTCCCCTTCGCCACGCGCTACAGCCTCGACGTTCCGGCGCTGTTCCACTATTACGGCCTGAAGGAGATCTGGGAAGAGGCCTATTCCGGCATCGAGAACGTCACCTGGCTGTCCACCGGCGCCTGGGATCCGCTGCACATCTTCACCGTCAGCAAGCCGATCCGCAGCCTCGCGGACATGAACGGCCTGCGCGTGTTCGGCGTGCCGACCGCCGGCAAGTTCCTGTCGAAATACGGCCTCGTTCCCGTGACGATCCCCTGGGACAATGTCGAGGTCGCCATGCAGACCGGCGAGCTCGACGGCGTCGCCTGGTGCGGCTTCACCGAGGCCTATGAAGTGGGCTGGGCGGATGTGTGCAAATACGCCCTTGGCAACTCGGTGACCGGCGCGTGGTTCGGCAGCTACTTCGCCAACACGCCGAGCTGGAACAAGGTGCCGCCGCACCTGCAGGAGCTGTTCCGGGTCACCATCGACCAGTCGCACTATTACCGCGACATCTGGTACTGGGGCGGCGAGGCCAAGCTTCGCGTCGAAGGCGAGAAGATGGAGCTGACGCAGCTCCCGGCCGAGGAATGGACCCAGGTCGTGAAGGACGCCGAAGGATTCTGGGACGAGGTCGCCGGCTCCAGCCCGCGCGCCGGCAAGGTCGTCGAGATCTTCAAGAAGTATGCGGCCAACATGGAAAAGGCTGGATACCCGTACCGTTAAGGATATCGTCTTCCGGATACCGCCATGTCCCTTATCGGGCATGGCGGTATCAACCCGTCTTTACAACCAATTGGCAAAATGGTCATACTCCCCGCCGCGCAGCCGGATTTCCGGAGTCGCGCACAGAGTCGCAGTTCCGTGCGACGAAAGGGGTTCGGGCCGCAGGGCGCGAAGTCACGCAACCATCGGATAACAAACTTGGCGTTCAGCCAATCACACCGACCTGGATCGAGGTTCGATCCGGGCATCGCATGACTGCGACGTTGCAAAGAGGGGAGCATCAATGGCGCATCAAGAGACACACCATGATTCGGATGTGAAACAACTTCACTCCATGGGATACGCGCAAGAGCTATCCCGCCGCATGGGACTTTTCCAGAACTTCGCGATCTCGTTTTCGATCATCTGCATCCTGGCGGGTGGCATCACTGCCTTCCCGCTGTCGTTGAGCGCCGCTGGCGGCGCATCGCTGGGCATCGGCTGGCCGATCGCCTCCATCTTCGCGCTGCTGGTCGCAGCGGCGCTGGGACAAGTAGCATCAGCTTATCCTACGGCTGGCGGCATCTATCACTGGGCCTCGATCCTTGGCAACAAGACGTACGGCTGGGTGGCTGCCTGGCTGAACCTTCTGGGCCTGATGTTCGTCGTCTCGTCGGTGAACTTTGGCGTGTTCCTGCTGTTCCGCGATCTGTTCCTGGTCGAGGTGCTGCATATGGACGTCACCGCATGGGTGTCTGCTGGCATGTTCGACCAGGGCTGGTGGACGCAGACGATCTTCATCACCATCATCACCATCGCACAGGCGATCATCAATCACCGCGGCATCAGGCTGACGACGCTGCTGACTGACTTCAGCGGCTACCTCATCTTCGCGGTCACCATCGTTCTTATCATCGCCCTGATCGCCTTCGCCCCGGTGGCGATGGATTTCGGGCGCCTCTTCACCTTTGCAGACTACACCGGCGCGGCTGGCGGCGGGGTGTGGCCGACAGCAACCAATGAACGCTGGCTGGGCGCGATCTTCCCGGGCGCGATCGCGGCCTTGATCCTGGGTCTGCTCCAGGGCGTCTACACCATCACCGGTTTCGATGCGTCCGGTCACACTTCGGAAGAAACCCGCAACGCCGCACGTGAAGTGCCCAAGGGCATGATCCACTCGGTGTTCTGGTCGGGCCTGTTCGGCTACATCATGGTCTGCGCCTTCGTGCTGGCCATGCCGTCGGTCGAGGAGGGCGCTGCCCAGGGCTGGCTGTCGTTCCCGTGGACGATGAACCAGTCGCTGATGCCGGTCATCCTCAAGGACATCCTGATCATCGGCATCGTGCTGGCGAACTTCCTGTGTGCTCTGGCCGGTCTGACGTCCTGCTCACGCATGCTGTTCGCCTTCTCGCGCGATGGCGGCGTGCCGTGGGTCTCCGGCGCATTGCGCAAAGTGAGCAAAGACCATCGCACGCCGGCCAACGCGATCTGGGCCAGCGCCGTGCTGTCGATCGTCGCCACGCTCTACGGCGATGCCTTCATCGTCCTGTCGACCGGTTGCGCCGTGTTCCTCTATGTGTCCTATGCCATGCCGATCGGCGCCGGTTTGCTGGCCGAAGGCAAGACCTGGGCGAAGAAGGGCCCCTTTGATCTGGGCGGCGCCTCCAAGCTGGTGGCGTTGCTGGCGGTTGTCGGCTGCGTCTTGCTGGTGATCGTCGGCGTGCAACCGCCCAACGAGAAGGTCGGTTACCTGCTGCTGCTTGGCGTTCTGGTGCTGCTGACCATCTGGTATCCGAAGGTGCCGGGCGTGATCTTCGCGATCATCACCACTGCCTTCGTCTACTTCCTGTTTGAGCAATCATATCTCTGGCTGGCGATCGAGGCGATTATCCTGCTGGCGATCGGGTGGTTCTACGACGAGAAGGGCCGCTTCGCCGGTCCGCCGCTGACCGAAGAGGCGGTAAAGGCCCGTCAGGCCGAGATCGCGCGCGAGGAAGCGGCACTCGGTGGCGCGGGATAACATCCGCAATCATCGTTAAAATACTCTGGGCCGCTCCTCGGAGCGGCCCTTTCCTTTTCATCTGCTTCCTTTTGCGCCTTGACGGCATTCGGGCCGGCGGGGAGACTTCATTCTGACATCTCGCCGCTGTCGGGAGAGTTCGCGGCCAGCCCCGCTGGATCGCGGCGCCGAAGGAGCAACCGCCCCCGGAACCTCTCAGGCAAAAGGACCGTCCGCGGCCGAAGACTCTGGAAAGCTGGTCCTGGGCGTCGCGCATGCCCAGCTACCACACCGACGGAGTAAGCCGGGCGCCCCATCCAGTCGGCAGCGGGCCCCGGTGAATCTCTCAGGTCGAAAGACAGAGGGGGGCCGTCCACGCGAAAAATCGCGGGGCGGACCACCGTTACCCGGGGAAGCAGGATGGCAGCAGAACGTGGACAAGCGAAGCGGATGGCGCCGGTTGGCGCGGCTTTGCCGCAATCCGCGTCGGCCGCGGCCTTCGCGGACTCGCTGCGCGCGCCCGTCTCGCCCTTCGCCCTCGACCGGCAGCGCTGCGCCGCCTTGAGCCTGGTGCTGATGCCGGGCTTTGCGCTGGGCGATCTGGCGCGGCTGCTCGACGTGTTCGATTCCGCCAACAAGCTCTCGAAGCGGCGGACCTTCCGCTGGGAGCTGGTTTCGCTGCACGGCGGCAGCGTGCAAAGCTCCGCCGGCATTCCGGTCGCCGCCGACGGCGACGTCACCCGGATGCCGCCACTGGCCAACGTGATCCTCTTGAGCGACGCCGATGCGGCGCCGGACGATTGCATCGCCCTTGCCGCCTGGCTCAGCATCCATCCAGGCTCGATCCAGCGCCTGGGTGGGATCGGCGGCGGCTGCCAGGTGCTGGGACGCATTTCCGCCATGCCGCGCGAGCGTGCCCGCGGCCAGGCGCAGCGCAAGGAACTCTATTGGCGCAAGGACGGGTTCTTCGGCTGCCGCGGCGGCTGCGCCACCTCGGATTTCGCGCTAAGCAATGTCGAGGCGCTGCTGGGCGCGGTGGTCGCGCAGCGCGTACTGATGAGCCTGGCGCGCGAGCGCGTGCGCAAGAAGATCGAGCCCGCCGCCGACCAGCAGACTTCGATCGAGACCGCGGTCGCCCCGCCGATCAAGTCCGCCGTGGCGCTGATGCGCCGCACGGTGTCGGAACCGCTGCCCCTCCCCGCGATTGCGGCGGAGGCCGGCGTGCACCTGCGCCATCTGGAGCGCCTGTTTCACCGCCATCTCGGCGTCAGCCCGCGCGGCTACTACCAAAGGCTGCGCCTGGCGCAGGCGCGCGATCTGGTGCAGGGCACCATGATGGGCCTGTCGCAGGTGGCCGAAGCGGTGGGTTTCGACTCGCTTTCGCATTTCTCCAAATGCTATATGGACGCGCACGGAGTTCGACCAAGCGAGGACCGTCAGCGTCACTTCACGACGCCGGGCGACGCGCCCAAAACCAAAATCCATCCAGCACCAGGCCGCCAGGCTTCCAACAGCCCGCCGGCACGTCTGCCCTAAGACATCCAACGCCAAATCAAAATCAATCCAGACAGAGAACGGGGAATCCATCATGCCGATGAAGCCGGAACAGGTGAAAAGTGTCGCCGACGCAAAAAAGATCGTCGAGGAGCGTGGCGTCACTCACATCAAGGTCGGCGTGTTCGACGGCGATGCCATCCTGCGCGGGAAATACATGTCGAAGGCCAAGTTCTTTTCGGCGCTGGAGAACGGGTTCGGCTTCTGCGACGTGGTGCTCGGCTGGGACAGCAACGACCAGCTCTTCGACAACGTGAAGTATACCGGCTGGCACACCGCCTATCCCGACGCCTGGGTGCGCGTGATCCCGGAGACCTGCCGCGAGATCCCGTTCGAGGACAACACCCTCTTCTTCCTCTGCGAGTTCGTGAACAAGGCGGAGGAGATCTGCCCGCGCGGCGTGCTGCGCCGCGTGCTCGACCGCGCGAAAAAGGCCGGCTACGAGGCCTATGCCGCCGCCGAATATGAGTTCTTCATGTTCGATGAATCGCCGGAGAGCGTGCGCGAGAAGGGCTACAGGAACCTGACGCCGATGACGCCCGGCTTCTTCGGCTATTCGATGCTGCGCGGCTCGGTCTGGGCGGAGCTCTATCACGAGATCCTCGACACCTGCGAAAAGATGCGCATGCCGATCGAGGGCCTGCACACCGAGACCGGCCCCGGCGTGCTCGAAGCGGCGTTGACCGTCGACAAGGCGCTGGAGGCCGCCGATCGCGCCGCCCTGTTCAAGACTTTCATGAAGGTCATCGCGCAGCGCCGCGGCCTGATGGCGACCTTCATGGCCAAGTGGTCGAACAACTGGCCGGGCCAGAGCGGCCACATCCACACCAGCCTGAAGGCCAAGGACGGCAAGTCGGTCTTCTACGACGCCAAGAAGCCGCACAACATGAGCGACAAGCAGCGCTGGTATGTCGGCGGCCAGCAGGCGCTGATGCCGGAACTGCTAGCCATGGTGAGCTGCACGGTCAATTCCTATTCGCGGCTGATCCCCGGCTTCTGGGCGCCGACCGACGCCACCTGGGGCGTCGAGAACCGCACCTGCGCGCTGCGCGTCATTCCGGGTTCTGAGAAATCCCAGCGCGTCGAGTATCGCATCGCCGCCGCCGACATGAATCCCTATCTGGCGATGGCGGTCGCCATCGGCTCCGGCCTCTACGGCATCGAGAACAGAATAGAGCCGACGCCGGCCATCGTCGGCAATTCCTATGACCAGAAGCATCCAGCGAAGTTCGATTTGCCGCGCACCTTGTGGGAAGCGGCGCAGCGCCTGAAGAAATCGAAGGCGGCGGAAGAGCTGTTCGGCAAGGATTTCGTCGAGCACTGGGCTGCCACCCGCGAGTGGGAGGAGCGCGAGTTCCGCAAGCACATCACCGATTGGGAATTGGCCCGCTATTTCGAGATCATCTGAGAAGCAGCAGAGAAACATCATGGCCACCGTCCAGAAGACCATCACGCCCATCGACAACAGCGTCTATGTCGAGCGCCCCTATGCCAGCGCCGCCGAAATCTCCGCCACGTTGAAGCGCGCGGCCGAGGCGCAGACGGCGTGGAAGCACACGCCCATCGCCGAGCGTGCGAAAATGCTCGGGAAGGCGGTCGATATCTTCCTGACCCACAAGGATGAGTACGCCGAGCAGATCACCCGGCAGATGGGCCGGCCGATCAGCCAGAGCCCGGGCGAGATGCGCGGCTTCGAGGAACGCGGCCGCTACATGATCCAGATCGCCG
>DASZQC010000309.1:0-3390 GCA_035549815.1 Dongiaceae bacterium | reverse complement strand
CGCGCGCCTGGAGAGGCCCCGATCCTTTGGCCACAGAAGTTCGGACAGATAACGTTCATTGGTTTTGCGCTGGGTGTTGTGCGCGGGACCGGCGAACTGGTCCATATCGATGGTGTAGCGGGTGAAGCTGAGCATCGAGAGCTGCCGGCCGCCCTGCGTGCTCTGTTCCACCGTGCCGTCCTGCATGATCAGGCGCGTGCCCACGGGCGTCTGCGCCAGGATTCCCTTTTCGGCGATATAGGTGATGGGCCGGGCCTTGTCGCGGCTGTCATGCACCAGAATGCCGCGGATTTCGCCGTCATAGCTGATCTGGCGGATGAAGACGGTGAGCCCGGGTGCGGCGGGGTTGAACTCGCCCTCGTTCAACAGTGCTCCGGCCACATCGGCGCGGATGTCCATCAGCTTGTCGCGAAGAATGCGCTGGCCCGCCGGCATCAGCCAGAGAGCGCAGGCATAGGTCACCAGCATCACGATGGCTGCGGCCGCCAGTACCGGCATCGCCAGCTGACGCAGCGAATAGCCGGCCGAGGCCATCACCACAAGCTCACTGTCGCCCGACAGCCGTTGCAAGGTCATCAGCGCGGCGAAGAAGAAGGCGATGGGCAGGATTATCATCAGCAGCTGCGGCAGCAGCAGCATGATCAGATACAGGAAGGTGGGCGCGGACTGACCGCGGTTGATCACCAGGTCAAGCAGCGGCAGGATCGATACGAGCCAGATCACGCCGGTCATAAGCACCGTCAGCAGGATCACCGGCCCCAGCAGCTGGCGCAGGATATAAAGCGATAGGCGCGGCAGCCGAAAGCCCGATCGGAGCCGGCTGATCTGCGTCGGGTCGGCCTGGTCGGTCTGTCGCTGGGGAGGGGCGACGTCCATGAATGCTCCTTGCCGCAGCCGGCCCCTTCCGTTGGATTGCCGATGGTTTCGGCCTAAGTTGGATTCGGCGCAAAGTTAGCACCGGAACCGCGATTTTCCCCAAAAAAGCGCGTTCCGCCCAGGAGATACAGCAATGCGGATTTCCTTTACAGCCCCCACCCCTGCGACGGGCGATGTCGGACAAGGCGCCTGGGTCGTGGCGGCCGCCGAGGGGGCCGCCCTGCTGCCAGCCGCGGTACGCGCCGACAAGGCGTCGGGGAGCGCCCTCACCCGGGCCCTGAAGGTTTCGACCTTCAAAGGCAAGGCGGGCGAGTTCCTGGAGGTGCTGGCCCCTGCCGGCCTGAAGGCGTCACGCATCCTGCTGGCGGGTCTGGGCAAGGCCGATGCGCTGGACGAAAAGCGACTGGAAACGCTCGGTGGCAAGATTGTAGCGCGCTTGCAGGCGGCGGGGGAGGGCACCGCGACCTGGGAGCTTGAGGCGCCCAAGGGCGTCCGCATAAAGCCCGCACAGTTTGCGGCGCATTTGGCGCTGGGCGCGCGCCTGGCCGGCTATGCCTTCGACAAGTATCGTACGCGCAATCTGGAGGACTATCGCAAAACCCTGAAGCATGTGCGCATTGCTGCCGCCGGACCGGCGGCGAAGGCTTTCGCGGGCCTCTCGGCGCTGGCCGACGGTGTTTTCCTGGCGCGCGACCTGGTGAACGAGCCGCCCAATGTGCTGCATCCGGCGGAATTCGCGCGCCGCGCGAGGGCCGTACTCTCGAAAGTCGGCGTGAAGGTCGAAGTGCTGGGCGAGGCCGAGATGAAACGCCAGGGCTTCGGCGCGCTTCTGGGCGTGGGCCAGGGCAGCGCGCGCGAAAGCCAGCTGGTGGTGATGCGCTGGAGCGGCGCGCCGAAAGCGAAGAAGCCCAAACCCATCGCCTTTGTCGGTAAAGGCGTATGTTTCGATTCCGGCGGCCTGTCGCTCAAGCCGGGCGGCGGCATGATGGGGATGAAGGGTGACATGGCGGGCGCCGCCGCCGTCGCCGGCACAATGCTGGCGCTTGCCGGACGCAAGGCAAGGGTCGATGCCGTGGGTGTGATCGGACTGGTCGAGAACATGCCCGGTGGCGACGCCATCCGCCCCGACGACGTGCTGACCTCGCTCTCGGGCCAGACCATTGAGGTTTTGAACACCGATGCGGAGGGCCGGCTGGTGCTGGCGGACGCGCTCACCTATACCCAGCGCCGCTTTGCCCCGCGCGCCGTCATTGACCTGGCGACGCTGACGGGCGCTGTCATCCAGACGCTGGGCTTCGAGCACGCCGGTGTCTTTTCCAATGACGACAGGCTTGCCGCTCGACTGGCCGAGGCGGGCAGCCATACCGGGGAGCGGGTGTGGCGCCTGCCGCTCGATCCTTTCTATGACAAGATGCTCAAATCCAAGATCGCCGACATGAAGAATATCGGCGGCCCCAACAGTGGCGCCATCACCGCGGCGCAATTCCTCAAGCGGTTCATCGAGAATGGCACTCATTGGGCGCATTTGGATATCGCGGGCGTGGCCTGGCAGGATGGCGAGCGCAAGCCCACCATCCCGAGCTGGGGAACCGGCTGGGGCGTCAGGCTGCTCAACCGGCTGGTGAGCGAGCATTATGAGTCTTGACTGTCTCCTCCTGGCCGGGCTTTCGCGCTATCGCGATTAACTCCTGCCCGCGACTTTGGAGGGACAGGCTTTGGCGATGGTGAGGAGGAAAATGACCGAAGCGCTTTTCTATCATCTCGAACGCCGTGCACTGGAAGATGTACTGCCAGGGCTGGTGGAACGGTCGCTGGCTCGCGGCTGGCGAGCGCTGGTGCGCGCCGACTCGGCCGAACGCTCGGACGCACTGGATACACTGCTGTGGACCTATGACGATCAGAGTTTTCTGCCGCACGCCCAGGTCGGTGACGGCGATTCTGCTAGCCAGCCCGTTCTGATCTCGGTGGAGGATGCCAACCTCAATCGTGCCGAAATTGTCTTTTATGTGGGGGGCGCCCGGCCGGGGGATTGGGCCGAGTTGAGGGATCTGGCGCGAGTCGTGCTTCTGTTCGACGGCCGCGACGGCGAAGCGCTGGCGGGCGCCCGCGCCGCCTGGAAAGACGCCAAAGCCGCCGGCCATGACGTTACCTACTGGAAGGAAAGTCCTTCCGGAAAATTCGAAAAGCAGAATTGATGGGCTTGTTCAATTTCGATTTCGGCCTCGGCATCGGGTTCATCCTGATCATCGATCTGGCATTCGCCTGGCATGTGATCCGCACCGGCCGCTCGCCGCTGTGGATCGCGGTGATCGGCCTTCTAGGGCCGCTGGGCTGGATTGCCTATGTCGTCTTCGCGCTGTTGCCGGACATGCTGGGCTCCGGCGCGGCGCGGCGGCTGGCCGACAATGTGATCAACACCGCAGACCCCGGCCGAGGCTACCGCGAGAAGAAGCGCAACGTCGAGCTGGTGGGATCGGTGGATTCCAAGCGCGAGCTGGCCGAGGAATGCATCCG
>DASZQC010000308.1:0-4630 GCA_035549815.1 Dongiaceae bacterium | reverse complement strand
TTGCCGGCGACCAGCTTTTCCCGCCGCGCCAATTCGCGCTGCGCCATGCCCTGCGTCGATTCCGCGGCCTTCAGATCTTCCTGGCGCTGGCGATAGGCGGCCTTCAAGCCGATGATCTCGTTGCGGGTGGAGTCCAGGTCGGCGCGGGCGCGGTCGACGGCGATCTGCAACGGCTCCGGATCGAGCTGGAACAGCGGGTCGCCGGCATTCACATGCTGGTTCTCCTTCACCGCCAGCCCGACGACGCGGCCGGAAATGTCGGCGCTCACCGTCACCATGTGCGTATGCACATAGGCATTATCGGTCCCGGCATAGCGGCCGCCATTCAGGTACATGGCGCCGGCGACCAGCGCGACCGCCAGCGGGCCGGCGGTCAGCAAGATGCGGCGTAACGCGCGCTTCCGCCGCGGCTGCGGGGCGACATTCGTTTCAGACACGGGCTTCGATCCGTCAGGCATGGATTTTCTTCTTCGTCTCGGACTCGTCACCGGCCTCGGGGGCGGGCTCGTTGGGTTCACGGTTGGCAAAATTGGCGCGGATGCGGCCGATCAACTCGGTCAGGCGCTCTCGCTCCTCGTCGTTGATGCCGGCCAGCGCGACTTCGCGGGTCTCGGCGCCCAGCGTGCGCAATTGCTCCAGCAGCGGCGCGGCGTCGGGACCCAGGAACAACAGACGCGCGCGCCGGTCGTTCGGGTCGACGCGGCGCTCGACCAGGCCGGAGGCTTCCAGCCGGTCGATGACGCGGGTCAGGGTGATGGGCTCCACGTCCAACACGTCGGCCAGGGCGGCCTGGTTGCAACCCTCGTTGCGCGCCAGATGGAACAGGGTCTGCCACTGGGCGCGGGTCAGGCCGAGCGATCGCGCCCGGCGCTCGAAGTCGCGCTTCAGTAGGCGCGCCGCGTCATGCAGCAGGAAGCCGATGGTTTCTTTGCAGGGTTTCATGGATGGCTCATATTTCGCTAGGCACACATATAATAAGCTAGCTTACTAATTTCAACAGCAAAGGCACCCCGCACAACCTCGGAAAGACTCAGTCTTTTCAGGTGATTGTGAAAACAGGGTCGATCCGGATTTTGAACTGGGCCGGCTTCCGGACGGGAAGCCGGCGAAGATCAGCCCCAGCGCGCGACGGCCGTGCGCTGCGCGGTCAGGCCGACGAACCAGGTCAGCGAACGGCCGCCCATGGTTTCGTCGCGCAGCCGCAGATCGAGGTAGTTGCGATTGAGCGCGCCCGCCGTCTTGTAGAGGTGTGTCGCCTGTTCAAGCTGGTCTCGATGCTGGCGGGGATTGGCGTCGAACACGGCGATCAGGGCCGCGATCGTATCCTCGAGCGAGATGACGCGGACCGGGCCGCAGCCGGTTTCGAACGAGATCTGTCGCGCGCTCAGCGCCCGGCCCAGGAACGGCACGCGGGCGGAGATGCGGATGCCGATCCACAGATCCTCATTCCAATGGCGGCGCTTCGCGGATTTCGGATCGTCGGGATGGAAGCCGATGCGGATCAGCTCCTCCTGGCACAAGGCGACATCCTGCACGGTGATCTCGATATCGCCGCAGGGATAGGCGCCGTTGCTGTGGATCTCGACCGCGGAGGCGCCGATCACCACGGGCTCTGCAGCGCCCGCTTCGCGCATCCGGCGCGCCAGCAGCGCCAGGAGCTTCAGGCCCTCATTGAATTCTCTCGGCAGGTTGCAGTTCACAGTCAGGCTCCGGGTCAGCTCGATGAACCCAGGATGAACGGGCTATGCGGACCTGTCTGCCTACCTAAATGGCGTAGAAACTTTTGAACTAATACAATTCAGTGTGTTTTAGTCAATTTTTGCGCGCTTCCAAGCCTGTCTCCAAGCCTGCGGAGTGCTGCCGGCCTCGTGCCAGGAACTGGCCATAGGTCGCCCCGTCGATATTGGCGCCGCAGATGATGAGGCAGACCCGCTTGCCGGCCAGGCGCCCGGCCAGCGGCCCCATCAAGGCGGCGGTCGCCGCGGCCGCGGCCGGCTCCACCGCCAGGCGGGCCTCCGCCTGCAGCAAAGCGAGGGCCGCGCACATCGCATCGTCGTCCACCAGGACGATGTCGTCGATGTGCGCCCGCGCCAGGGCGAAGCCGTAGGGCAGCGACATGGGCGGGGCGAGCGAGTCCGCGATGGTGTCGATACGGTCCAGCTTCACCGGCCCGCCGGTATCGAAGCTGCGGCGCATGCTGTCGGCGCCGACCGGCTCCACGCCATAGACCGCGCAATCCGGGCGCAGCAGCTTGATGGCGCGCGCCGCGCCCGAGGCCAATCCGCCGCCGCCCACCGCGACGACCACCGCGTCCAACTCCGGCGCGTCGTCGGCGATCTCCGCCCCCAGCGTCCCGGTGCCGAGCGCGACATTGCGGCCGTCGAACGGATGGATGAAGGTCAGGCCCTGTTCCTTCACCAGCCGGTCGGCGATGGCGAAGCCTTCAGCCCCGGTCTCCGCGATGATGATCTCCGCGCCGAGGTCGCGCGCCATGGCAAGGCGCAGCGGGTTGGCGCTTTTCAGCACCACGATCCTGGCCGGCGCGCCGATCGCCTTGGCGGCAAAGGCGGCGGCGATGGCGTGATTGCCGGCGCTGACCGCGGTGATGCCGCGGGCCTTCTGCTCCGGCGTCAGCGACAGCGCCCAGGTCAAGGCGCCGCGCGCCTTGAACGTGCCGGTCACCTGGAACAGTTCCAGCTTCAGATGCAGTTGCGTGTCCGCGCCCAGACGCCGCGCGATCGTCGGTGAGTTCCAGGCCAATGTCGGCGTGCGCACGATATGCGGCGCCAGCAGCCGCGCGGTGTCGCGGATGTCCTGCAGGCTCGGCCAGTCTGGGGTGATGTGATCCGGGATCATGCGGCGCGGGGCTTGATCGTTTTGAGTTCGGCGGCAATTTGGCGGCGCCGGTGCATCAGATCATATTCGTTCTGCAGCACCATGAAAAAGCCCTCCGAAAGCCCGAAGAACCGTGCGAACCGCAAATCCGTATCCGCTGTGATTCCCCGCAGGCCATGCACGATCTCGTTGATACGCCGCGGCGGCACGCCGATCGCGCGCGCGAGCGCATTCTGCGAAAGGCCCATGGGTTTCAGAAATTCTTCGAGCAGAATCTCTCCGGGATGCGGGTTGCGCAGCTCAGTGGTAGTCGACGATTTCGACATTGCTGGGACCTCCTTCATTCGCGCCCCAATGGAAGCAAACTCGCCATTGGACGTTTATGCGAATGCTCCATTGACCTCTGCGATTTCCCTTCAGCGCTTCCAGGCGGTTCCCCGGCGGAATACGCAATTCCGCGACTTGCTTGGCGGCATGCAAGAGGCGGAGTTTCCGTAGGGCTGCATCTTGAATGTCGGCGGGCAGCCGACGGCTGCGCTCGCCTTTCCAAATCTTCTCGGTCTCGCCATCCGCAAATGAAAGGATCACGGTTTTGCGCTCACATCTCGAGCAAGTATAACGGTTGTCGTTATATAACGCAATCCGTTATACCATCTCTATCCGTAGATCAGGCGATTGCGGACTTCATAGAGATCGTGAAAAAAGCGCCGGTCCAGCGCCTTTTTCTGGAAGGCGACGCCGGCGGAGCCGCCGGTGCCGGGCTGGTGGCCGATGACGCGCTCCACCGCCGACATGTGATCGAAGCGCCAGCGCTGGAACAGGCCCTCCATGTCCATCAGCTTTTCGCCGAGATCATAGAGATCCCAATGGTCGCGCGGGTGCTTGTAGACCTTGAGCCAGGCTTCGACCGCGGCCGGGTGGCCGGCGAGCGGCTGGCACCAATCGCGCTCCAGCAATTCGTCCGGCAGCGCAAAGCCGCGCCGCGCCAGCAGGCGCAGCACCTCGTCATAGAGCGAGGGCTCGGCGAGCGCGGCGTCGAGGCGCGCGACAATCGCGGTGTCGTGACGATGCACGTCGAGATAGGCGGCGTCCTTGTTGCCGAGGATGTATTCGACCAGCCGATAGCCCCAGCTCTGGAAACCGGACGAGGTGCCGAGCGCGTCGCGGAACTCCAGGTAATCCGCCGGCGTCATGGTGTTCAGCACCTTCCAGGCGGCGATCAATTGCTCCTGCACCGCCTTCACGCGGGCGAAATGCTTCAGGGCCTGGGGCAGTTGGTCGCCGGCGATCTCGCGCCGCGCCTCGACCAGCTCGTGATGCATCAGCTTCAGCCATAGTTCGCTGACCTGATGAATGACGATGAACAACAGCTCGTCGCGCTGCGGCGGGTCGTGCAGGGTGCGCTGCAGATCGAGCAGCGTGTCGAGCTGGAGGAAGTCGGAATAGGTGGCGCGGCCGCCGGCCATCGCTGGTTATGCCTTGTGCGGCACGATCGCCTGCAGATCCTTGGCGATCTCCGCGCGGCAGGCGGCGAGGTCAAAATCGCCCTGCAGCGCCATGAAGAACCCCTCCGACACGCCCAGATACCGCGCCAGGCGCAGGTCCGTGTCGGCGGCGATGCCGCGCTTGCCGGCGATGATCTCCTTGATCCGCCGCGCCGGCACGTCGATCGCCTTGGCCAAGGTCTCCGGCGAGATGCCCTTGGGCTCCAGGAATTCGGAGGCGAGGATCTCGCCCGGGTGCGGATGCGTGAGTTCCGCCTTCTTCGCTGCTTTCGCCATATGTCCCCCTGACA
>DASZQC010000307.1:0-12468 GCA_035549815.1 Dongiaceae bacterium | reverse complement strand
CGCGTCGATCCGGATCGGCGCCGACTCATCCAGGGCGGCGGGTCGCGTCGGCAAGGCCGAGCCCGCGGCGCGCGGCAGATACAGGCGAATCGTCGTGCCGTGGCCGGGCTCGCTATAGATCTTCACGTGGCCGCGCGATTGCTTGGCGAAGCCGTAGACCATGCTGAGGCCGAGGCCGCTGCCCTTGCCATGCTCCTTGGTGGTGTAGAACGGCTCGAACACGCGGCCGATATGCTCCGGCGGTATGCCGATGCCGGTGTCGGTGACCGACAGCATCACATAGTCGCCCGGCGTCACATCCACATTGGCCATGGTATAGCGCTCGTCGAGGTGGACATTGGTCGCCTCGAGCGTGACCCGCCCGCCTTGCGGCATGGCGTCGCGCGCATTGATGGCGAGGTTGGCGATGGCCGATTCCACCTGCGTCGGGTCGGCCAGCGTCGGCCAGAGATCTTTTTCCAGGCGGCAGACGACCTCGATCTGCTCGCCCAACGTCCGGCTCAGCAGCTCCCGCATGGTCGTCACCAACTCGCCGAGGTCGAACGGGCGCGGCGTCAACGCCTGCCGGCGCGAGAAGGCGAGAAGCTGGCGGATCAGCGACGCGCCGCCAAGGCTCGCTTTCAGCGCCAGGTCCAGCGCATCCTGCGCGGCGGGGACCTGGCGCATCTGCGTCTGCAGCAGGTCAAGGTTGCCGATGACCACGGCCAGAAGATTGTTGAAATCGTGGGCCAGGCCGCCCGTCATCTGCCCGACGCTTTCCATGCGTTGCGCGTGCTCCAGTTGCCGGTGCACGGCATTCGCCTCGGTGGTGTCCTCGATGATGCAGACGGCGCCGCGGACGCGGCCATCGGACTCGTGCAGCGGCGCCCCGGACAGCCGCAGGTCGAGCGTTCCGGAGGTCGTCGCATAGGCAGCTTCGGAATCGCGTAGCACCTGGCCGGCAAGCAGCCGCTGGAACATATGGTTCAGGTCCGCCGCGCCAGGCAGCAACGTTTCATAGAACTGGCCCACGATCTTCGCGGCGGGAATGCCGAAAATCGCCTCGGCATTGCGGTTCCAGACGATGACGCGCCGCGACGAATCGATGCCGAGGATCGCCACCGGCGAGGATTGCACGACGGCGTCGAGCGTCTGGTTGGTCTGCTGCAGCGAGGCGATCATCCGTTCGCGGTCGGCGATATTGCGGATGATGAGCGTGAAGCTGGTGCGGTCGTCCTCGACCAGCTTGGAGACATAGGCTTCGGCCGGGAACACCGACCTGTCACTGCGCCGGAACCGCAGGATGGAAGGAGCCGAGATCTGCATGGCCGGGGCCGCCGCGCCGAAAAACTCGACGAGCTGCTTGCGCACCACCGGCACGAATTCCTCCGGCAACAGGATGTCCAGCCCGCGGCCGATGGCTTCGTCACCGGGAATGTCGAAGAGCTGTTCCGCCGCGAGGTTGAACAGGGTGATGCGCAGTGCCTCATCCAGCGTGACGATGGCATCCGGCGCCAGGGATAGGATCTGGCGATAGCGCGCCTCGATCGCGCTGCGGCGGGTTTCCGCCCGGGCATGCTGCCGGCGCAGGATGGCGTCACGCATCTCGCGCGCGATGGCCGGGCCTAGGCGCTTCAGGCTGTTCTTGGTGATGTAATCCTGCGCGCCGGCCTTCATCGCCGAAACGGCGACATCCTCCCCCATCACGCCCGAGACGAAGATGAAGGGTAAATCGGGCCGGCGCTCCTGCACGGTTGCCAGGGCGTCGAGGCCGGAGAAGGTCGGCATGTTGTAGTCGCATAGGACGATGTCCCAGTCCTGAGCGTCCAGCGCGGCGTTCAACCCGTCGATGGTCTCGGTGCGTTCGGCGGAAAGATCATAGCCGTCGCGGCGAAGCTGGCGAATCAGCAGCTCCGTGTCATCGCTCGAATCGTCGACGACCAGCACGCGCAGCAGGCTCGTCATCTGGGTCACGTGGTCCGCACTCCAACCACAAAGTCTCGTTGCCGCATCAGGATCCCGTCTATCTCCAACTCAGTTCAGGGTGAAGAAGAAAGTCGCGCCGTCGCCCCTCTGGGACTTGGCCCAGATCTCGCCGCCATGCCGCCGGATCACGCGCTGGGTCGTCGCCAGCCCAATTCCCGTTCCGGGGAACTGACCGTCATGCAGGCGCTGGAACGGGCGGAACAGCCGGGCGGACTGAGCCATATCGAATCCGACACCGTTGTCTCGAATGAAAAAGGCCGGCCCCGCGCCGGTCATGACCTGCCCGACCGATATCGTCGCCGGCGCGCTCTTGGCGGTGAATTTCCAGGCGTTGCTCAACAGGTTCTCCAGGGCGATGCGCAGCAGCCGGGGATCGGCGCTGGCGCGCAGTCCCGGCGCGACGTCGATCTCGGTACTGCGGCCGGGATCGGACACGGCGAGGTCGCGGACGATCTCGCGGGCGAGCGCGGTCAGGTCGACAAAATCCTTGTTCAGATCCAAGCGGGACACGCTGGCAAGTTTCAACAGGTCGGCGATCAGCACTTCCATGCGTCGCGCCGCGCTTCGGACGCGGTCCAAGTGCGACCGGCTGTCATGGTCCAGCCTATCGCCGGCATCCTCCAGCAGCGCCTGGCTGAAGCCCTCTATCGCGCGCAGCGGCGCTCGCAGGTCGTGCGAAACCGAGTAGCTGAACGCCTCAAGCTCGCGGTTCAGCGATTCCAGTTCCATATTGTCCCGCAGCAAGCGCCGGTTCAGGTCCTGGATTTTCTGCTCGGTCATACGTTGGGCGGTCATGTCGCGGATATCGCAGAAAATCGTTGTCTCCGCGCCTGTCGCGGTCGGGCTCAAGCTGACGGAAATGGGAAACTCGCTGCCGTCCCTGCGGACGCCGCACAGGTCGAGGCCAGGCCCCATCTGCCGCGTCCGCGCCGCTCCCAGATAGCCGGCGCGGTGGTCCTGCTGTGTGTTGCAAAGCTCGTGCGGCACCAGCATATCGATGGACCGGCCGATCAACTCGTGGCGCGGATAGCCGAACAGCCGCTCGACCTGGGCGTTCACCAACTGGATATGGCCGTCGGCATTGACGATGATCACGCCGTCCGGCGCCGATTCCAGCAGGTCGCGCATCCTGGCCTCGTTCGCGCGCAGACGCGCCTCGGATTCGTGCCGCTGGACCTGATGCCGGGCGAGGCCGAAGGCGATGCCGGCGAGGAGCAACAGCAGCACGGCCCAGGCGGCGGCGAGATAGCGGCGCAACTCCGCCCCATGCGCCCAGATCACATCGCGCGACGTATGGACGATGGCGATCCAGGACGGCCCGGCAACGACCTGGCCATCCTTCGACTGCAGCGCGATCGGCCGGTATTCGTCCGGATTGATCTTGGCATAGTTGAAGCGGCCGGCCGCGGTCTCGGCGATGCCGGAGGGCACGCCCTCCTGGATGGCGCGCCAAGCATCGGCGAAGGCCGTCACGAAGGTGTCTTGGCCGTCGCCGTTGACGCCGAGAGCGGGGCGGAACGTTACGCCGCCTTTATCCGCCGGACCGATCAGCCAGTTGCCGCGATCGTCGGTCAGCCACACCACCGAGGTGTCGCCGGAGAGGGATGCGATGCGGTCGATCAATCGCTGGCCCTGATAGTCCAGGATCACGATTCCGCTCCGATGGCCGGCCGGGTCGAAAATCGGTGCTGCCACGGAGATCACCGGAATCTTCGGTCCGCCGATGGACAGCGCCTCATCGACCAGCGTCAATTGCGTGACCGCCAACTGGCCCTGCTCCAGTTTCATCGTATCGCGAAAGATCGGCGCGTCGGTGAGGTCGCGCAGATGGTCGGCGGGTGCGATCGCCGGCATGCCGCGATTCCAGTCGACGCGAGAGATTTCCCGGCCGTTCAAATCCACCAGACGGATCTGGTCGTAAATCGCCCGGCTGCGCGTGAAGACCAGGTGCTCGCGTTGCAGGTGTCGTAGGGCGCCGGGCTCGCCCGCCCTCAGGCCGTCTTCCAGGGCGCCTTGCGTGGCGAGATAGAGGGTGTCGGCCAGGATCATCATCAGCGTCTGCGTGACGCGCTGTTCGGCGGCGATGGCGACGCGCCGCTCGCCCGCGGTCGCTTCGGCGCGGATAGCGGCGGATTGGCCGACATAAAGCAGATAAATCACGCAGGCACCGACCAGCACCAGCGGCAGAAAGATCAGTGCCGCCCGGCGGATGATGGCTACACTCACAAGTGGTCCTGACATCGCGCTCTGAAGCCGCCGATTATGTACGCCCTCGTCTCCGGCGCCATGCGCGTCGGAAAGAGAGCGGCCTCGACCGATATCTCTGATCAGCGCGCCCCAAACGCGCCAACCCCACCGCACCCTACAATCGGCCATATCCCAATCCGTCAACAATCAAAATCTACCGTGAATTGTAAATAAGAACAATATCCTATTCTTGAATACCAGGGGATTTTAGGGGCGCCACGCACGTCTCACGGCGGATTGCGGAAAATACTCAGTTCTGCCGGGGAATTGAGGAATCCGGCGAAAAGGTTTATACCCCCGCGCAATCCGGGATTCTCACGGCCCGGCAACCAAGGAAACTACATGGCCAAAGAAGACCTGATTGAGTTCTCGGGGACAGTCACCGAACTGCTCCCCAACGCGATGTTCCGCGTGAAACTGGATAACGACCACGAAGTGCTCGCCCACACCTCCGGCAAGATGCGCAAGAACCGCATCCGCGTCCTGGCCGGCGATCGCGTGAACGTTGAAATGACGCCCTACGATCTGACCAAAGGGCGGATCACGTTCCGCTTCAAGTAAGCCGCGAAATTCCCCATGTCACAGGGCCAGACGGGTCCACGGACTCTGGTGCTGGCCTCCGGATCGCCCCGCCGGCTGGAGTTGTTACGGCAGATCGGCATTGCGCCCGATCTGGTCGATCCGCCGCAGATCGACGAAACCCCGCGCCGGGCCGAGGCGCCGCTGGCCTATGCCCGCCGCATGGCGTGCGACAAGCTCGCGGCCATCGCCCCGAAGCATCCCGGCGCCTGGGTCCTGGCGGCGGATACGGTCGTCGCCTGCGGCCGGCGCATCCTGCCCAAGGCGGAGACCGAGGCGCAGGCGCGCCAGTGCCTGGAGCTGCTGAGCGGGCGCCGGCACCGGGTGCTGGGCGGCATCGCCATCGCGGCGCCCGATGGCCGGACGAGCGATCGGGTGGTGATCACCAGCGTCGCAGTCAAGCGGCTGTCGCCCGCGGAGATTGCCGGCTACATCGCTTCCGGTGACTGGCATGACAAGGCCGGAGGCTATGCGATCCAAAGCCATGCCGCCGCCTTCATTCCCTGGATCAACGGCTCCTATAGCAATGTGGTCGGCCTGTCCTTGAGCGATGTGGCCGCCATGCTGGGCGGGCTCGGCTGGCGTGGCTGAGATGCGGCACCGGATTTTCATCGCCATGTCGGATGGCCGGCTCGACGTGTTCCGCTGGTCGGGCGGCCGCCTGGCGCAGGCGATCCGCGAAACGGCGGAAAGCCGGCCGCTGGCGGGCGCCGTGTTCCTGGGGCGCGTCGCCAAGATCGAGCCCAGCCTGCAGGCCGCCTTCATTGAGATCGGCCAGGACCGGCCCGGGTTGCTGCCGCTGAAAAAGCAGGGGCGCCAGCCGACCGAGGGCGAGGCGATCGTGGTGCAGGTGCGCCGCGACGAGCGGGACGGGAAGGGCGCCAGGGTCTCCACCTCGATCCAGTCCGAAACGGCCTATGCCGACAAGCTGGCCAAGGCGGTGCCGCCGGCCTGCCTGGTGCCGGCGCCGAATGCCTGGCAGACCTGCCTTGCCGGCCTCGATCCCGACAGCATCGAAGAGGTGATCTGCGACCGCCGAGTCGATGTCGGCGCGGTGCAGGCCTGGTGCGCGCATCACGCGCCGGAACTCTCCCAGCGCGTGCGTCACCTGCCGCAGCGCGAGTGGGAGCCGGAGCGCGCAGAACTGGACGAGCAGATCGCCGCAGCGCTGGAGGAAAGCGTTACCCTGCCGTGCGGCGGCAATCTGCTGATCGAGCCGGTGCGGACCCTGACCGCGATCGACGTGAACTCCGCCGGGGCGACGCGCCGCGCCGGCATGGAACTGACCGCGCTGACGGTCAATCTGGAAGCGGCGGCCGAAGTGCCGCGGCAGCTTGCGCTGCGCAACCTGGGCGGCATTATCGTGGTTGATTTCATCGACCTGGAGAACCGCAACAAGCGGGAGCAGGTGCTGCAGCAATTGCGCGATGCGGCTGCGATCGATCCGGCCATCGAATGGGTCGGCAACATGTCGCGGCTTGGCCTGGTCGAGATCCTGCGCCGGCGGCGCGGCTTGACCCTTGCGGAGATGTGGGAAAGCGAAACATGAGCGCTGCGGAGGATCCGAAGCCGCGCAAGGCGACCGAGCAAGCGGCCAAATCGGCAGCTTGCCCTGTCTGCGGCAAGCCCGTCATCGCTGCGTTCCGGCCCTTCTGTTCCGACCGTTGCCGCATGGTCGATCTCAACCGCTGGCTCAGCGAGGCCTATCGAATCCCCGTCTCGGAGCCCGACCAGGACGGTGAAAATCAATCGGAATCCGAGGATTAGCCGATCTTTCACGATGATTTCCGGGCTGGACAGGGCCGGTGATTCTGACTAAAAGACCGCTGCCTTTGCGGCCGGCGTCCGTCGGCCGATCTTGGCGCCCAGGTAGCTCAGTTGGTAGAGCACGTGACTGAAAATCACGGTGTCGCTGGTTCGATTCCGGCCCTGGGCACCATTTTCTCCCAACCAACAGAAATTGAACTGCCCGAGGCGCGCGCCGCCCCGTTGCTACGCGTTGCGCGCAACTCATCAGGACTCATAAGCAGTCGCGCTGTTGCGAAGTCGTTGTACCCCTTGACCAAGCGGCACATGCAAGCGAGCATTCCAAGATTACGATATCGTCTGGTGTCGATATGTGCATGATTTATGGGGGTTTGTGCACTTTTTGAGGTTGCGCCACAGTGCGCATGCGTTCCGAAATCTGTGCCGAGTTGATCGACCCGTCGAGGTCGCGAAGGGCGAACGCAAACCACAGCGTCGCCGAATTGGGAAGTCGAGGGCAAATGTCGACGAACCGGTTGTTGATCGTGGATGACGAGGCCGCCATCGCGCGGCTGATCGAACAGGCGGCCCGCGAGGTGGGCTTCGAGGTGCGTGCCATCTTCGACAGCCAGGATTTCGAGAAGGCCATCCAGGAGATCGACCCCAACATCGTGTTCCTCGACATCGCCATGCCGGGACGCGATGGGCTCGAGCTGATCGGGCATCTGGCGGCGGGCAATTATGCCGGCAAGGTCGTGGTGATGAGCGGGTCGGACAAATCCTATATCCAGATGAGCTCGACCATCGCCAAGGCGCGGGGTCTGAATGTCGCCGGCACGCTGGAAAAGCCGTTCCGGCGGGCGACGATCCTGGAACTGCTGCGCAGCTTGTCGGACGGAAACGCGAAGTAAGCCGGCGCGTTCTAAGTCGTGGCCGAAGTCAGCCTGGCGCGGATATCGTCATGGACGATCGGTTTGCGCACGGCGCCGATCGTTTTCAGGCCGCGCATCTTGCCGATGCGGGCCGCGGCCTCCAGATCCTGTGGCGGCATGCCGCTGATCACCACCACGCCGCCGGGATATTTCAGATCGGCCAGCACGCTGAGCAGGGCATAGCCATCGCGGTCGGGGATGCCGACATCGACCACGACGATATCGGGCGCCCATTCGGTGACCACGCGCTCGAAGGCCTTGGTGTGATCCAGGGTCGCGACTTCGCACATGAGGTCGATGCCGGCGCGTTCGATGGCGGCGACGGCCTCCGGCTCGTCATCCACGATCAGGATTCGCTTGGTCTTGCGCTTCATGGGCTTGGCTCCGTCCCAGGCTCGCGTCCCGCATTCGGGTCCGTGCCGCTATCCGAGGGCAAGAGTCCTTAACAAGGGATTTATGAGGTTGGCCCGTCCGGCGAATTACCGCCGCATTCACACAAGATCGGAGGATCGGGGCGGCTCCGGCAGTTCCGGCGGGGCCGCTGCGGGCTCCGCTTCGGCGGATTTGGAGGCGATCACCTCCACCTTGGCCTTCCGCAAGGCCTCGTCGACGGCGAAATTCACCGCGCTGAGGGTCGGCAGGTAGTAATCCGTATCGGAAATGAAGCAGCGCAGCTCGAAATCCATCTTCTCGTGCGTGATCGCGCGCAGCACCACGCTGGGCGCCGGATGCTTCATCACGTGATCGGTGCGCACGGCCGCGTCCAGCAGGATGCGCTCGACCAGGCGGGCATCGGTGCTGAGCGCGACGGTCAGCTTCACCACCACGCGGGCGATGCGGTTCTTGTGGGTCCAGTTGGTGACCGGGCTGGCGATCAGTACCGAGTTCGGCACGATGACGGCGGCGCGATCGAAGGTCTCGATCTCGGTGGAACGGACCGAGATGCTCTTCACGATGCCTTCCGTGGTCCCGACCATGATCCAGTCGCCGGTCTTGATCGGCCGCTCGATCAGCAGCAGCAGGCCGGCGACGAAATTCTCCACCACGGTGCGCAGGCCGAAGCCGATGCCGACCGACAGGGCGCCCGCCACCAGGGCGATGGAGGAGAAATCGATGCCCAGCACCATGATGCCGAGCATCAGCACGATCATGCCGCCGCCATAACCGACGCCGGTGGCGATCGAGTTCTGCATGCCGAGGTCGAGCTGCGTGTTCGGCATCACCCGTTCGCGCACCCAGCGCTTCACCACGCCGACCAGCAGGAAGCCGACGACAACGGTCAGGATGGCCGCCGCCGTGTCGACCAGCGAGAAATTGAGGTCGCCCAGCCGGATCTGGGTGAAGAAGCGGACCATCCAGGCGTTCAGCAGCGTGGGCGACAAGCCACAGGCGATAAGCACGGCATAGATCACCGGCGGCCACAGAATGAGATCGGCGGTCAGGCGCAGCCAGAAGCCCGTACGCAAGCCGGCTTCGGGAGAGAGGCCGGTGCTGCGGGAAATGACGTCGTAGTATTTGCGGCCGGGCGTCATGAAGGCGCGGATGCCTTCGCCGATGATCTCGCGCAGCAACAAGGCGGCGCCGATCAGGATCGCCGATATCAGCAGCGAGGTCAGCAAATCGCGTGCGAGGGACGAATAGCCGAGAACGGCGGCAACGAGCGACGCCACGATGGTCAGCGCGGCGATGGTGCGTACGCCCCATGACAGCCGTGACTTGAAGTGGGTCTCGCTCAGCCAGTATTTGGCGTGCAGGCAGGGCAGGAACGTGGCGGTCGCAATGATGCTGGAGGCGAATGCCAGGATGGACGAGAAGGCATCCGACCGTTGCATGGTCCCCGGATTGGTCGCGCCGATCAGCACGAACGACAGGATCATCAGCAAGGTCGCGCCGAGAATGACCCGCCGCCCCAGCTTGACCGCGGCCTCCTCCGACACGGGCACCAGCCGCCAGGCCGGCATCTTCGGCGACAGGCATGAAATCGTCAGGCCTGACACCACGAAATAGAAGATCAGGTTCCTGGCGCCCAGATTGAGGGCGATCGGGAAGGCGTCGGATGTCCCTTCGGGCAAGGTGACGTTGAACAGGGCGCGCAGGGTCAGAACGGCGAGGGCCGGCAGCAGCACGCGCGCGACCGCCTCCGCGGCTGCGGCGACGATGCGGCGGCCGTAGCTGGGGGGCTCCGTGACCGGCCCAGGCCCCCAGCGTAGCAGGACCCACCGCCGCAGGGGAAAGGCCAGCACCGCCGCGACCACCAGAATGAACACCGCGCTCGCGATGGTGGGCGTGCTCATCTCCGCAATCTGCAATCTGCGCCACCAATCCATGAAGGAGGCGTGGAACTGCTTGTAGATGACCTCTTCCTCGGAGAGGGCGCTGTGCCAGGTCGAAGGCAAGAGCGGCGTGGGGCCGCGTTCGGCGAGCTTCGCCTGGGCCACGGCCTGCTCGCGACGGCCGATCTCAGTCTCGATCGCCTGCGCCCGGGTGATCGCCAGCTCAGCCCGGGTGATGCGGCCCTGCGAACGGCTCAGCTCCTCCGAAAGCCGCGTGCGCGTCGCGACGACGTCGGGGTCCTCCGGTGGCTGCCCCTCGGCGGGCGGCGGACCGAGACTCGTCAATTGCGAGCGGATCGGTTGTGATGCCTGCTGTTCCTCGCTGCGCAAGGCCCGCGCATCGCTGACCAGGACCGCGATGGTGCGCAGGATCTGGCGGTAACGTTCGGCCGGCAGCTCGGAATTGTCGGCGAGCGCCTTCTCGATCTCGGTGAGGTTGGCCTCCCAGCGCTGAAGCTTTTCCGCCGGCGATTCCTGCGATTGGGCGGCGGCCGGCAGGCCAAACAGGCCGGCGGCCAGAAGGAGCAGGAAAGCTGCAAGGATGCGCCGCATGTGAAACAAGAACCGTGTCTGGAAATGTCGCCGGCTGTCTTGCGGGCGGTGGATAGCGCCGGTAAGACTAACTAAGAGTGTCCTGTTGTCCAGTAGCAAGTCGCCAGCAAATGTGGGTGGATTCGCTGGACTCCCCGGCCGGAGCCCGATGTCCGTCGCGTCGTTCGATCCGCTGAATTTCCTGGCACGGCATGGCTTGGCCGATGCGCGCGCTTTGACGGTCGAGTCCTTACCGGGCGGCTATCAGAACCAGGTGCATCGCGTGCGCGGCGGCGGGATCGATTGGGTGGTCAAGCGTTTCAGCCCGGCCGCGGAGATCACCCTGTTTCCCAATCTTGCCGATGCCGAAGCGATGGCGCTGCGCCGGCTGTCGGAATGCGGCGCCGCGCCGCGTCCGATCGCTTTCGTCGAGGACGCGGAGGATGCGCCGGTCCTGGTCTACGAGTTCTATGCCGGCCAGCCATGGTCGGGCCGGGTGGCGCCGGTGGCCGGGCTGTTGCGAAAGATCGCGCATGTCGACGCCGACGGCTTCCGTTCGGTGCCGATGGTCCCAGCCGATATTCTTGCGCAGGGCGACATCTTCGTTGCCGAATGCCAGCCCGGGTCGCGACAGCGTCTGGCTGCGGTCCGTCCCCGGCCAGTCGAGATCGCGCCGGGGCCGCGCCGCCTCCTGCATACGGATTTCGGACCGGGGAATCTAATCGAAGGCGCCGACGGGCTGAAGGCCATCGACTGGCAATGTCCCGCCGCCGGTGACCCGGCGGAAGACCTGGCGGCGTTCCTGTCGCCGGCCTTCCAGATTCTCTATGGCCGCGCACCTTTGACTCCGAAGGAAGAGGAATCGCTGCTCCAGGCATACGGCGACGAGCAGACGATCGACCGGCTGCGACTTCTGCGGCCCTTTTTTGACTGGCGCATGGCGGCCTATTGCGCGATGCGGCAACAGAAGCTGGCGGAAAGCCGGCCGGAGGCGTCCGAACGCTATCGGCTGTCGACCCGGGCGTTACTGGAAAGGCTTGGGAAAGGCGCATGACGATGGTCGACCTGTTCCAGCAGAGCTACAGCTACAAGCACCATTACCTGCATGCGCCGGGCTATGACGTGTTCACCTTCCTGGACCGGGCCGCTTCGGACGGTTTCACCGGCGTCAGCATCAACATCAACGGCGCGAACTACCGGCAGCTATCAGGGACTTCGGTGGCGCATCAGCGCGCGGTGGGCGACAGGTTGAAGGTGCTGCGCTTGCGCTGCGACCTGGAGACCAGCGGCACCGACCGCCCGCATCTCGAGACCATCCTGGAAGTGTGCGGCAATCTGGGGGCGGAGCAGTTGCGCACCTATATGCGGCATGGCGGCTCGGTGGCCGAAACCATCGATCGCACCATTGCGGATCTACGGATTGCCGCGCCGATCTTCGAGCGTGCCAATGTGCGGCTGATGCTGGAGAACCACGAGGATTTCACCGGCGCGGAGATGGCAACGATCCTGTCCGCCGTCGATCACCCGTTCGTCGGCGTGCTGTACGATTACGGCAACTCGATGATGGTGGGAGAGGAGCCGATGACGGCGCTCGCCGCCATGCTGCCCTACGTCCGCTCCGCGCATCTGAAGGATCATGCCTGCCGCGTCAGCGCGGATGGGGAGCGGCAGATCCTCGGCGTGCCGATCGGCAGCGGCACCTTGCCGATCGCGGATGGCACGCGCGCCCTGGTCGGCGCCGGTCTCGACCGCATCATTCTGTCGAGCGTCTGGGCCTATCAGGCGCCGGTGCGCGACTGGCGCGGGGATGGCGTTTGGGGGCGGGGCGTCTTCCGGGTGGAGCAGCCGCCGTTCGATTCCTTGCAGCGGCCATGGGATGCTGCCGAGTTGGCCGAGCGCGACCCGCGCCGGCTGGTCGAACTGGAAGACCAGGCGGTGCAGCAGGGGCAATCCTGGCTGCGGGCGATGCTGCGCGAGATCGGCGTGGAGATCAGGTCGCGCTAATCGAAGGCCACCGCGACGCGGCCCAGGCCGGGGAAATCCGCAATCATGTGATCGCCCGGTCCTATCTCCGCCGGCTTGATGCAGGTGCCCGTGGTGATGATGTCGGCGGGCTTCAGGCCGATGCCGCGCTT
>DASZQC010000306.1:0-1887 GCA_035549815.1 Dongiaceae bacterium | reverse complement strand
AGGCCGTTTCGCGGTCGCCTTTGGCGTTGCGCAGGAGCGCAAGGTCGAAGCGCGCCTGAAAATCCTTCGGGTCGGCGGCGATGCGGGCGCGGAGCGGCTCCTCGTCGCCGAGCGCGGCGGTCTGCTCCGCCAGCGCCCTTTGCGCCCGGATTGCCGCGATCTCCGGATCGTTGGCGCTTGCGGCCGGTACCCGTGCGAGCATCGCTTCCGCCGTCTCGCGGTCGCCGCGGTCGAGCGCCATCCGCGCCAGAGCCGCGAGCGCATGGACGTTGCTCGGGTCTGCCTGAAGCACGGCGAGATAACGCTCGGCCGCGCCCTCCTGTGCGCCGCTCGCGGCCATTGCGTCGGCTTCGGCGAGAAGTTCCTCTACCGCTCCGGCGGCGCCCGGACCGGCAAGCCGATCGATGAACGCCTTCACCTGCGATTCCGGCAGGGCGCCGACAAATCCGTCGGCGGGCCGTCCGTCCACGAATGCGATCACGGCGGGAATCGACTGGATGCCGAGCTGGCCGGCGATCGAGGGATGATCGTCGATGTTCATCTTGACCAGGCGCACGGCACCTTGCGCCCCGCGCACGACGCGTTCCAGGATCGGCGTGAGCTGCTTGCACGGCCCGCACCAGGGCGCCCAGAAGTCGACCAGCACCGGCTGACGGCGCGACTCTTCGAGAACATCGCGCGCGAATGCCTGGGTGGTGGTGTCCTTGACCAACTCACCGCCATCGGAAGGCGGTGCCGCGGCTGCGCCGTTGCCGAGTGTCAGGGTGGAGTTGTCCATCAGGTCGGGCCTCTCAACAAACCGAAGGCTTCGGCCATGTTTGGCGGTCGCCAGCCCATAAATGGAGCGGTTGCGGCGGTTTTGCAAATCCGGCGCGGTGGCCACGCCCCGTTAACGCGAATTTGCAATGATGCGGCGGGCGCAAATGCCCGAGTTGCAATGGCCCGGCGCTTAAGCGATATAGCTCGGGCCGGATACGGCGGATGCGGGTGTAGCTCAGGGGTAGAGCACAACCTTGCCAAGGTTGGGGTCGAGGGTTCGAATCCCTTCGCCCGCTCCAAATTTTCCAGAGAGACGGAAAGATCAGGACGCCCGGGCGATCGCCCTGCCCGGGTGGGCGGCCCCCAGACGGCGCATGATTTCATCCGCGCTGGCCGCCTTGCCAAACAGATAACCCTGTCCTTCCTGACAACCAAATGCGCGCAGCATCGCGCGCTGCTCCTCGGTCTCGATCCCTTCGGCGTTGAGCCGCACGCCGAGCCCCTCGGCCAGGTCGGCGATGGCGCGGACAATGGCGCGCGATTCTTCGTTGTGCAGCATTGCCGTAACGAAGGAGCGATCGATCTTGATCTTGTCGACCTTGAATCGCTGCAGATACTGCAGCGCGGAGTAGCCGGTGCCGAAATCGTCGATGGCGATTGCGACACCCGTCTCGCGCAGGCGCGCCAGGGTCGCCGAGACGGCTTTGTTCTCCTGCATGAACAGCGTTTCGGTGATCTCGATCTCCAATCGGCTTGCCGGTAGTCCGGCCCGGGCGAGGGTGCGGGAGACCCACTCGGCGAAATTATCGCTCGCAAATTGCAGGGACGAGACGTTAACCGCGACGCGCACATCGTCGGGCCAGGACGCGGCCGCCATGCAGGCCTGGTCGAGCACCCATTGGCCAACCGTCGGAATGAGCCCCAGTCGCTCCGCAATTGGAATAAACTCCGCCGGCGAAATGGAGCCGAACCGCGCGCTTTCCCAGCGCAGCAGCGCTTCCACTCCGGTGATGTGGCCCTGCGCCAGGTCCACCTGAGGCTGGTAAAGAATCTGGAAGCTCCGCTTCATGGCGGCTTCCCAGATCTCGAACTCCAGCAGACGCCGTTCCTGCAAATCCTCGGTCATAC
>DASZQC010000305.1:0-11125 GCA_035549815.1 Dongiaceae bacterium | reverse complement strand
CGCGGGGTCGCGCTCCTGGCAATCGGCCAGCTTGCCGGGCAGCGAGGCCATGTCGAGCGCGCCCTTGCGCCGCGTCAGCTCGCGCGCCTTGCGCGCCGCTTCGCGCGCGGCCGCCGCTTCCACCACCTTGGCGACGATCTTTTTTGCGTCGGCCGGATGCTCTTCCAGCCACTGGCCAAGCCGCTCGTTCACGATCGCTTCCACGACCGTCTTCACTTCGGAGGAGACCAGTTTTTCCTTGGTCTGCGAGGAGAATTTCGGGTCCGGCACCTTGACCGACAGGACGCAGGTCAGGCCTTCGCGGATATCCTCTCCGGTCAGCTCGATCTTCTCTTTCTTCTGGATGCCGCTGTCCTCGGCATATTTGTTCACCTGCCGCGTGAGCGCGCCGCGGAAGCCCGCCAGATGCGTGCCGCCGTCGCGCTGCGGGATGTTGTTGGTGAAGCAGTACATGCTCTCGTGATAGGCGTCGGTCCATTCCATCGCCGCGTCGACGGTGATGCCGTCGCGCTCGCCGTTGATGACAATTGGCGGCACATGCAGCGCGTTCTTCGACTTGTCGATGTAGCGCACGAAGGCCTCGATGCCGCCTTCGTAGTGGAACTCGTTCTGCTTGGGCTCCACGCCGCGCGCGTCGGTCAGGATCAGGCGCACGCCGGAATTGAGGAACGCCAGCTCGCGCAGGCGATGCTCCAGTTTCGCGTAGTCGAACTCGATATGGGTGAAGGTCTCCTTCGACGGGAAGAAGGTGACTTCCGTGCCGCGCTTGCCGTGGGCATCGTCGACCACCTTCAGCGGCGCCTCGGCGTCGCCGTGGCGGAAGCGGATGAAATGCTCCTTGCCGTCGCGCCAGATCTTGAGGTCGAGATGCTCGGACAGCGCGTTGACCACGGAAACGCCGACACCGTGCAGGCCGCCGGAGACCTTGTAGGAATTCTGGTCGAACTTACCGCCGGCATGGAGTTGGGTCATGATGACCTCGGCCGCCGACACACCCTCTTCCTTGTGAATGTCGACCGGGATGCCGCGGCCATTGTCGCGCACGGTCACCGAGCCGTCGCCGTTCAGCACCACGTCGATGCGGTCGCAGAAGCCGGCGAGGGATTCGTCGATCGCGTTGTCGACCACCTCATAGACCATGTGATGCAGGCCGGACCCGTCATCGGTGTCGCCGATATACATGCCCGGGCGCTTGCGCACCGCATCGAGGCCCTTCAGCACCTTGATCGAATCGGCATCGTACGAACTGGCATCATCACCGTTCACGCCGCCGTTGGCCGGGGTTTCGTTGGTCTTCTCGTCCATCATCTCAGTCACTCACGTCGTTCGACGCGGAATCGGACTCCGCGCCGGATTGTAGGAATTGCGTGTTACAGGCTCCGCAGCCGGCCTTCTTCGATCGCGAAGAACTGCGCCGCGGCGCCCAGCGGCTGGAACGCCTCGCGCTCCGCGCCGCTCAACCAGGCCTGCAGGCCCAGCGCCAAGAGCTCGGCGAACAGGGCCTCGCGCCGGTTGCGGTCCAGATGCGCCACCGCCTCGTCCAGCAGCAGGATCGGCGCTTGGCCGCGACGGCTGCGCGTCAGCCGCGCCTCCGCCAAGGTGATCGACAGCAGCAAGGCGCGCTGCTCGCCGGTCGAACATTCCACCGCTTTCAGCGGCGTGCCGCCCAGGGTGCGGCCCAGATAGAACACCTCCAGGTCGCTGCGATGCGTGCCCCATTCGGTGACGCCCGCGGCGCCATCGCTGGCGCGCGACGCCGCCAGGCGTTCCTTCAGCCGCTCCTCCGCCGCCAAGGCCGGGCCCTGCTCCAGCCAGCTCTCGACGCTGCCAGCGACGCTGAGCCCGGCACGCGGGAACGGCGTTTCCGCCTGCGCCAGCGCCGCGTTCAAGGCGGCCACGGCCTCTCGCCGCGAGGCTGCGATGGCGACGGCCGCGCCCGCCATCTCCGCCTCCAGGCCATCGAGCCAGGCGCGCAGGTCGCCCTCGGTCGCGCTCACCTCGCCGCGCAGCAGCCGCGCGCGTTCGCGCATCGCTGCTTCATAGGTCGCGACCCGCGCGGCATGGGTCGGGTCGATGCCGCCGACCAGCCGGTCCAGGAAGCGCCGGCGGCTGGAGGCCGCCTCGTCGAACAGCCGGTCCATCGCCGGCACCAGCCACTGCACCGACAGGATCTCGGCGAAATCCGCCTGGCTCTTGGCCGGGGCGCCGTTGATCCGCGCCAGCCGCCGGTCGCGGCCGATCTGGGCCGGGCCCAGCGGGTCGCGCCCGGTGCCGAGGGCGAAGTCCTCACCGCCCACACGCAGCTTGGCGTGCACCGCCCAGGCCATATTCGCCTGGTTGCCGGGGCCGCGGAAATCGATCTCCGACAGCTTGGCGCGATTGAGGCCGCTGCCGGGACCCAGCAGCGAGATCGCCTCCAATAGATTGGTCTTGCCGGCGCCATTTTCACCCACCAGCACCACCGGCCCGGCGCCGAGATCGATGGTCAGATGGCGGTAATTGCGGAACTGGGTCAGCGCCAGGTGCGTCAATCCGCAGGTCAAATTTGGCGCAGATGCGCTCGCGGCAACCGCCGGATCGCTCCGGCCGTCCGTGACACTCGATTTCAGCGAACCTGTGTCGCGCACCAAACTCGCCAAGCCGTCACACTCGCATCGGCATCAGCACATACAGCGCCATTGCATCGGCCATGTCGCGCACCAAGGTCGGCGCCACCGCATCGGCCAGCACCATCTGCAAGCCGTCGCCGTCGATCTCGTCGGCCACGTCCAGCAGGTAACGGGAGTTGAAGCCGATCTCGATCGGCCCTCCCTCATATTTCACTTCCAGCTCTTCGACGGCGGTGCCGTTCTCGGCACTGGTCGCGGAGATGGTGAGCGCGCCGGATTTCAGCGCCAGCTTCACCGCGCGCGATTTCTCGCTGGAGATGGTGGAGACGCGGTCGATGGCGTCGCGGAACTCGCGCCGGTCGACCTCCAGCACCTTGTCGTTGCCGGTCGGGATCACCCGCTGATAGTCGGGGAACGATCCGTCGATCAGCTTCGAGGTCAGCACGGTGTCGTCGAAGGCAAAGCGCACGCGGGTGTCGGACAGGGACACTTCGACGGCGCCGTCGACCTCCTCCAGCAGCTTCCGCACCTCGCCCACCATCTTGCGCGGGACGATGACGCCCGGAATCTTCTCGGCGCCCTCGGGCAGCGGCATCTCGACCCGCGCCAGGCGATGGCCGTCGGTCGCCACCGCGCGCAGGGCCTGCTGCTTGCCGCTGGAATGGGCATGCAGATAGATGCCGTTCAGGTAATAGCGCGTCTCCTCGGTCGAGATGGCGAAGCGCGTATGGTCGATCAGGCTGCGCAGATCGACGGCCGAGAGCGGGAAACGATGCGGCAGATCGCCCGCCGCCGTGGAGGGGAAATCCTCTTTCGGCAGGGTCTGCAAGGTGAAGCGGGAACGGCCGGCGCGGATCGCGACCTGGCCGCCGTCGCTCGCCAGCTCGAGCTGGACCTGGGCGCCTTCGGGCAGCTTGCGCACGATGTCGTAGAGCATGTGCGCCGGAACGGTCGCGGCGCCGGGTGCTGCGATCTCAGCCGCGGTGTGCTCGACGATCGCCAGATCCATGTCGGTCGCCGTCAGGCTGACCCGGTCGCCTTTCGCTTCCACCAGCACGTTGCTCAGGATGGGAATGGTGTTGCGGCGCTCTACCACGCTTTGCACATGCCCCAGGGACTTCAACAAAGCCGCCCGCTCGATCGTCAGTTTCATGTTCCTCGCCACCCCATCGAATTCAGGATACCAGCGCCCTGCATCCGCCCTTGCCGTCCCATTTTACAAATGAGGGCCGGCCCTGCAGCGCGCCGCGACCGGTTCCACGGGGGCGGAAAGCAGGGGCTTCCCGGCCGCTCCGATCGCTGCTTTTTGCCTTGCTGGAATGCCCGGAGAAGCCCGGCGGAATAGCCCGAATCAGGGCCATGTTTCAGCAAGTCAGGGATTATATCAGGCTGAACGGGAAGCAACAGCCAAATCAGCCCGGAAACACCCCTCAAAGGGCCTCCAGGGCCGCCAAAACGCCCTTTCCGGCCAGCCTGTTAAGGGACCCCGCGGCGAATGGCCGGCGACGCCTATCCCGGGCCCTGGCCGGCGGCCCGTTCCAGCGCCGCTGGCAGGTCGGACAGGCGGTCGATGACCAGGCTGGCGCGGGCCTTTTCGGGGCGCCGCGCATGCACGAGTCCCCAGGGGCCGCGCACCAGGAACACCGCGAACAAGCCGGCCGCGCGCGCCGGCAGCACGTCATTGTCCAGCCGGTCGCCAACATAGGCGATCTGGTGTGGCGCCAGGCCCGCGGTTTCCGCGATCCTCGCGAAGAATTGGGGCGACGGCTTCTCGACGCCCCAGCGTTCGGACGAAGCCAGATAGTCGGCCGTGACCCCGGCCTGCGCCAAGGCGGCCTCCGCCCGCTCCGGCTGGTTGCCGGCGATGCCGATCTTCAGGCCCTTGGCCTTCAGCGCGGCTAGCGTCGGCAGCGCGTCCGGATAGAGGTCGCGCGCCTCGATCGCGTAGCCCTTGCCCGCCGCCCGGCGCTTGGCATCCTCCGCCGCGATATCCAGGCCGGGAACGAAATAATCGAAGACCCGCCGGTGATGCTCGCCGCGCTCGATGACCGCGCCCAGCGCCGCGCAAAAGGTCAGCGGCGTCACCCCCAGCCAGTCGGCCCAGGAGATCCACTGGCGCGTCTCGTCGACCAGCGTCTCGCCGACATCGAAGAACACAGCACGGATCAAGGCTGCCCCCCAATGCGAGTGAGCGTAGATGGAAGACACCGCGAGAGGACACGGATTCTCTGTCTTCCATTTCAAACGTCATGCCAGGGCTTGGCCCTGGCATGACGGGAGAGGGTTACGCCTTAGCTATCCAGCATCCGCTTCAAGAGATCGACGTCCTCGGCAAAGCCGACATCGGCGGCCGACAGTTCCTCGACCTTCTTGACCGCGTGCATCACCGTCGTGTGATCGCGCCCGCCGAATTTGCGGCCGATCTCCGGCAGCGAGCGGGTGGTCAGTTGCTTGGCCAGGAACATGGCGATCTGGCGCGGACGCGCCACCGAGCGGGCGCGGCGCGGCGACTGCATGTCGGCGAGCTTGATGTTGAAATGCTCGGCCACGCGCTTCTGGATCTCTTCGATGGTGACGCGGCGGTCGTTGGCGCGCAGCAGGTCGCGCAGCAATTCCTGCGCGCTTTCCAGGGTCACCGGACGGCCGACCAACGTCGCGTGGGCGATGATGCGGGTCAGCGCCCCTTCCAGCTCGCGCACGTTGGAGGAGATGCGGTGCGCCAGGAACTCCAGCACCTTGTGCGGGATCTGCACGCCGGATTGCTCGGCGCGCGTTTGCAGGATGCCGAGGCGCAATTCGTAGGTCGTCGGATGGATGTCGGCGACCAGGCCCCAGCCGAGGCGGGAACGCATGCGCTCTTCCAGGCCTTCCAGATCGGAGGGCGACTTGTCGGCGGACAGCACCACCTGGCGGTTCTGGTCGGCCAGCGCATTGAAGGTGTGGAAGAACTCTTCCTGGGTTGATTCCTTGCCGATGATGAACTGCACGTCGTCCACCATCAGGATGTCCACGGAGCGGAACAGCTCCTTGAACGACATGGTGCTCTTGTTCCGAAGCGCGCGGATGAACTGGTACATGAACTTTTCCGCGGACAGGTAGATCACCTTCTTGTCCGGCTTGCGCGTGCGGATGTGCCAGGCGATGGCGCTCATCAGATGCGTCTTGCCGAGGCCGACGCCGCCATAGAGGAACAGGGGATTGAACGGCACGCTGTCGGATTCCGCCACGCGCAGCGCGGCAGCGTGGGCCAGCTCGTTCGACTTGCCGACGACGAAATTCTCGAAGGTCAGGCGCGGGTCGAGCGGCGCGGAGACGCTTTCCACGCTGTCATCGTCACGCGATGCGACGACATGGGGCGCCGCCGGCGCCACCGGCGCCTCGTCTTCGACCAGGTGGTCGGCGGCACCGTCCAGGGCGGCCTCGTCCTTGGGCCGCGCGGCGTCGACGATCACTTCGACGGTGCGGATCTCCGGATTCTCCGAGCTCCACAGCGCCTTCAGCCGGTCGGCGTAGTGCGTCGCCACCCAGTCGCGCATGAAGCGCGACGGCACCGCCACGCGCAAATCAGGCCCGCGCTTACCAGCCAAGGTCAAAGGCTTCAGCCAGGAACGGAAGGTCGCCTCGCCGAATTCGGCGCGCAGTCGGCCGCGTACGCGCGCCCATTGCGCGTTCAGCATCGAATCGCCCTGCATCTCGATCATTCCCCATGCCCCATGGTCTGGTGTGCGCGCATTCATTGCTGCACCCAAGGAAGGCTGCTGGCCTTCCAGCCGTTGGTCTTGCCGCGATGGCCTTCGCCATCGACGTCCCCCTCGAAGCCGCCGGCGACGTTGTAGCAGCGCTCATAGCCGGCCGCTGTGACCGCAATCGCAGCCGCGCGCGAGCGCGTTCCGCTGCGGCAGATGAAATAGATCGGCGCCGATTTGTCGGTGACGAACTGCTCGACCCGCGCGACGAATTCGCCATCGACCTGCATCTGCGGATAGAGCTGCCAGCAGATGAAGCCGGCCTTCTTGCCGACGGAGCGCAGATCCGGCACGCCGACATAGGCCCATTCGGGAATCGTCCGCACGTCGATCAGGACGGCCTTCTGGTCCTTGCCCAGGGCATCCCAAGCTTCTTTCGGCGAAACGTCCCCCGCATAGCTCATGCCGCCCACCTGCCTCGCAAAATTCGTTAAATACTGCCCTCAATCCACCGCCAACCACCGGCGGTGCGGGCTTCAACCTAAAAGCGACCGCGACGGATCAGGGCCCGACGTGGTCCGTTTCGCCGGATCGGCCGCTGAATTCAGGCAGACCCGGCGCCCCTAGGGCACAACCAATAATCGAAAGAATAAGGAGATCGCGGATAGACTGCCCGGTCACGCAGAAGGGCTCCGCGATGACGCAACGCCACTGTGGCGCGAGCGCTACAGGCGCGTCGGTGAACCCGCCTTGCCCATGGGTGGGGCATTGCGGCGCCGGCTGCCCCAGAGCTTGTCTGAAGAGCCGACGTTAAGGTCTTGATGTGCAGCATATGTGACTGTTTTTTTTGAGTTATTGTCCCTAGCCAGACTGCCCTGCCGAAGCACGGCGCCCCTGTTTTTCGGCTGGGGATAACTCTAACGCGGGCCTCTCCGCCGGTGCAACAGGTTCGAGTCGCTTCCGTCATGCCCAAGGATTTTGCTCCCCGATCCTGTTGCGAAGAGGCCACAGAATCGCCATTCAATGACCGCAACGCAGAGTGGCACAATTGTGGAACTCACAGGCGCAAAAGCACATCGCCGTCGATTGCCTCGACGGCGATGCTGAATTCTTGCCGGGACTTAAGAGGAAACGCTGAAGCGCGGTGCCAGCGCCGCGTCGCCGGAAATCCTTAGCCGAGCGCCTTCAGGCGCTTGGTCAGGCGGGAAATCTTCCGCGCCACCGTATTGCGGTGCAGAACGCCTTTTTGGACGCCGCGGGCCATCTGGGCCTGGGCGACCTTCAGCGCCTCGCCAGCGCTCTTGTCGCCGGCGGCGAGGGCGGTTTCCGCCTTCTTCACCGCGGTCTTGATGGCGCTGGTCTGCGCGCGGTTGCGCAGCGTCCGCTTGGGCGTCTGGCGGATGCGCTTTTCCGCTGATTTATGGTGAGCCATGAGACTTTATCCGTATCGTTCGGCCGAATTTCGGCGGCGGGTTATAGAGCCGGGGGCCGCCCCCGTCAACCCATAGGAACCGCCCGCTTTATCGCCCGGAATAGGTGCCCTGCACCCCCGCCTATGGACGAAACCGGCCCACCGGCGCATATACCAGCCTCCGGCCGATCGTGGCGGAGCAGAGGGTTAGGTATGACGGCGCTGCCGTTCCAGAAAATGCACGGGCTGGGCAACGACTTTGTCGTGATCGACGCGCGCGACCGCGCCGTGCCCTTGAGCCTGTCGCAGCGGCAATGGATCGCCGACCGGCGGCGCGGCATCGGCTGCGACCAGCTCATCGTGCTGGAGCCGCCACGCGACCGGCTGGCCGACGTCTTCATGCGCATTCATAACCCCGACGGCGGCGAGGCCGGCGCCTGCGGCAACGCCACCCGCTGCATCGCCGCCAAGGTCATGGCGGAGAAGAGGTCCCGCCACGCAATCGTGGAGACCATTTCCGGCCTGCTCGACACCGAGGCGGTCGACGGAAATCGGATTTCCGTCGACATGGGCGTGGTGAAGCTGGACTGGCGCGAGATCCCGGTCGGCGAAGCCTGCGACACGTTGCACCTGCCGTTGAGCCTGGGACCCTTGAGCGACCCGGTGGGCGTCAATGTCGGCAACCCGCATGCCGTCTTCTTCGTGCCGAATGCGGAGCAGGTCGACCTCACCAGCCTCGGACCGGTGCTGGAGCGCCACAAGCTGTTCCCGGAGCGCGCCAATATCGAGGTGACACAGGTGATTTCGCCGGATCGCGTCCGCATGCGGGTGTGGGAGCGCGGCGCCGGCATCACCCAAGCCTGCGGCAGCGGCGCCTGCGCGACTTTGGTGGCGGCGGCGCGGCGCAAGCTGACCGGGCGTAGCGCCACGGTGGTGCTGGATGGCGGCGAACTGCTGATCGAGTGGCTGCCGGACAATCATGTGCGCATGACCGGCGCCTGGGCGGAAAGCTTCCGCGGCGAGATCGACCTGGACCTGATGGAGCGGCAGGTTGCCTGAATCCAATCGCTCTCCGCAGCTCATCACCTTCGGCTGCCGCCTGAACGCCTTCGAGACGGAGGTGATGCGCGGCCATGCCCACGCCGCCGGGTTGGACGACGCCATCATCATCAATACCTGCGCGGTGACCGCCGAGGCGGAGCGCCAGGCGCGCCAGGCGATCCGCAGGGCGCGGCGCGAGAACCCCAATGCCCGGATCATCGCCACTGGCTGCGCGGTGCAGATCGCGCCCGACCGCTATGCGGCGATGCCGGAGATCGACCATCTCATCGGCAACGAAGAGAAGCTGAAGGCGGAGAGCTTCTTCGCGCTCGGGCAAGGCGAAGCGCCGCGCGTTTCCGTCGCCGACATCATGGGTGTGAAGGAGACCGCCGGGCACCTGATCTCCGGCTATGCCGAGCGGACGCGCGCCTTTGTCGAAATCCAGCAAGGCTGCGACCATCGCTGCACCTTCTGCATCATCCCCTTCGGCCGCGGCAACAACCGCTCGGTGCCGATCGGCGAAGTGGTGACCCAGGTGCGCACCCTGGTCGAGAATGGCGTGAAGGAAGTGGTGCTGACCGGCGTCGACATCACCGGCTATGGCAGCGACCTGCCCGGCCAGCCCAAGCTCGGCCAATTGTGCCGCCGCCTGCTGGCACTGGTTCCCGATCTGCCGCGCCTGCGGCTGAGTTCCATCGACGTGGTCGAGGTGGATACGGACCTGAAGCGCCTGATCGCCGAAGAGCCGCGCCTGATGCCGCATCTGCATCTGAGCCTGCAGGCCGGCGACGACATGATCCTGAAGCGGATGAAGCGCCGCCACCTGCGCGACCAGGCCATCGCGTTCTGCGCCGAGGCGCGCAACCTACGGCCTGACATCGTGTTCGGCGCCGATTTGATCGCCGGCTTCCCGACCGAGACGGAAGCGATGTTCGCCAACTCCCTCGCCCTGGTGGAGGAGTGCGGCCTGACCTTCCTGCATGTCTTCCCCTTCTCCGCCCGCGTCGGCACGCCGGCGGCGAAGATGCCGCAATTGAACGGCACGTTGCGCAAGGAGCGCGCGGCGCGGCTGCGCGCGGCGGGCGACGCGGCCTTGAGCCGCTACCTGTCGACCCGGATCGGCGCCGCGACGCGCCTGCTGGTCGAGCGCAGCGAGGTCGGCGAGGCCTTCGGCCACAACGACCATTTCGCGCCGGTGCGCCTGGCGCATGAGGCGCCGGCCGGCGCCATCCTGGAAGCGCGGGTCACCGCCGCCACCAACGATTACCTGATCGCCGCCGCCGCATGACCCTGGAAAATGGCGAAGCCGAGAAGCGCGGATGGTTCCAGCGCCTGAAGAGCGGCCTGTCCCGCACCTCGACCAAGATCACCGGCGGCATCACCGGCCTGTTCACCAAGAAGAAGCTGGACCGCGCGCTGCTCTCCGAACTCGAGGATGCGCTGATCGCCGCCGATCTCGGCCCGGCGACGGCCTCGCGCCTGACAGAGGCTTTGGCCAAGGACCGCTTCGACAAGGAGATCACCGAGCAGGAGGTGCGCGAGATCTTCGCCCAGGAGATCGCCACCATCCTGAAGCCGGTGGCGCAGCCGCTGACTTTAAGCGCGCGCAAGCCGCATGTGGTGCTGGTGATCGGAGTCAACGGCTCCGGCAAGACCACCACCATCGGCAAGCTGGCGCAGTCTTATAAGAAAGCCGGCAAGAAAGTGATGCTGGCGGCCGGCGACACGTTCCGCGCCGCGGCGGTGGAACAACTCAAGATCTGGGGCGAGCGCGCCGGCGTTCCGGTCGTCGCGCGCGAGACGGGCGCCGATGCCGCCGGCCTGGCCTATGACGCGCTCGAGGCCGCGCGCAAAGAGGGCGCCGATCTGCTGCTGATCGACACCGCCGGGCGGCTGCAGAACAAGAGCGATCTGATGGCGGAGCTGCAGAAGATCCTGCGCGTCATCCGCAAGCTCGATCCGGAGGCGCCGCACGACATCCTGCTGGTGCTGGACGCCACCACCGGACAGAACGCCCATTCCCAGGTCGAGATATTCAAGACCATGTGCCAGGTGACCGGCCTCATCGTCACCAAGCTCGACGGTTCCGCCAAGGGCGGCGTGCTGGTGGCACTGGCCGACAAATTCAAGCTGCCGGTCCACGCCGTCGGCGTCGGCGAGAGTGCCGAAGACCTGCGCCCCTTCGACGCCGACACCTTTGCGCGCGGCCTGATGGGACTCTAGACTGATCCCCGCAATGTCAGGGGGACATATGGCGAAAGCAGCGAAGAAGGCGGAACTCACGCATCCGCACCCGGGCGAGATCCTCGCCTCCGAATTCCTGGAGCCCAAGGGCATCTCGCCGGAGACCTTGGCCAAGGCGATCGACGTGCCGGCGC
>DASZQC010000304.1:0-4038 GCA_035549815.1 Dongiaceae bacterium | reverse complement strand
CACCGGGCGCAGGCGGTCGTCGCGTTCACCGCGATCCGGGCGGTCGCCGCCACGGTCGCCGCGATCACCACGGTCTCCGCGATCGAAGCCGCCGCCGCCGAAGCTACGCTCGCGACGGCCGAAGCCGCCCTCGCGCTCGCGACCCTCGCGGTCACGGCCGCGCGACTGCAGCATCGCCGACGGACCCTCTTCCAGGGCCTCGACGCGCACCGTCAGGTGGCGCAGCACGTCTTCGTGGATGCGCATGTTGCGCTCCATCTCCGTCACCGCGGCCGCGGGGCCGTCGATGTTGAGGAGGACGTAATGGCCCTTGCGGTTCTTCTTGATGCGGAAGGACAGGCTCTTCAGGCCCCAGAACTCCTTCTTGGTCACGTTGCCGCCCTGGGCGGTGACGATCCCGGAGAAGTGCTCGGCCAAGCCTTCGACTTGCGCGGAGGTCACGTCCTGACGCGCAATGAAAATGTTCTCGTAGTACGGCATCCGAAAATGGCTCCCTTCGGCTGTTCGCGGCCCGGCGCCGGGACTCCCTCATGGAGATCGCATCGGCGGTCCGGACCTAGCCGGCACCTCGCGGTGTTGAGCACCGGTTTCTCAAGACTGAGATCTGGAAACGGGGGCCGGCAGGGTGTGCCTGCGGAAACCGCAAGCGCGGCCGGGACTATAGTGATCGGCGGCTTCTTTGCAAGCGCGAAGAGCCGCCCCGATGTCGCCGGGTTAAGAAAGGTTAATCAATCGCTTAGGGTCGCCGAAGGTCGACCCAAGGTCGGACCCCGGCTTTGCTTGACAGGCCGGGTTCCGGGGCTATCTATGCCCCTCCCGTCCCCCGAATCCGGGGGATTCCGTCGTTTTTTCAGCGCCGAGGTAGGTCCCCATGACACGCGCTTTCATCTTCCCCGGCCAGGGTTCGCAGGCGGTCGGGATGGGCCAGGCGCTGTCGCAGAGCTTCGCCGCCGCCCGCCTGGTGTTCGAGGAGGTGGACGACGCGCTGAACCAGAAGCTCTCCAAGCTGATGTTCGAGGGGCCGGAATCCGACCTGACCCTGACCGAGAACGCCCAGCCGGCCCTGATGGCGGTCAGCATGGCCGCGCTCCGCGTTCTGGAGACCGAGGGGCATTGGCGGCTGGCGGACAAAGCAGACTTCGTCGCCGGCCATTCGCTGGGCGAATATTCGGCGCTGGCCGCGGCCGGCGCCCTGGCGCTGCCCGACGCGGCGCGGCTCTTGAAGCTGCGCGGCCAAGCGATGCAGAAGGCCGTGCCGGTGGGCGAGGGCGCCATGGCGGCGATGCTGGGGCCCGAGCTGGAGCAGGTGCAGAAGATCGCCAAGCAGGCGGCGGAGGAAACCAAGCTGGTCTGCGACGTCGCCAACGACAATTCGCCGGGCCAGGTCGTCGTCTCCGGCGCCAAGGCCGCCGTCGAGCGGGCCATGGCCATCGCGACCGAGCAGGGCGTGAAGCGCAGCATCCTGCTGCCGGTGAGCGCGCCCTTCCATTGCGCGCTGATGCGTCCCGCCGCCGATGCGATGGAAGAGGCTTTGGCGAACACCAGGATCAAGCAGCCCGTGGTGCCGGTGATCGCCAACGTGACCGCGCAGCCGGTCAGCGATCCGGCCACCATCGCGAAGCTGCTCGTCACTCAGGTGACGGGCACGGTGCGCTGGCGTGAATCCGTGCTCGCCATGAAGTCGCTCGGCGTCAGCAAGGCGCTGGAGTTGGGCGCCGGCAAGGTGCTGGCCGGCTTGGTGAAGCGCATCGACAAGGAAATCGAGGCCCTGTCCGTCGGCGCCCCCTCCGACCTCGAAGCGGCGCTGAAGGCGCTGGGCTGATGTGAACGGAGCCCCATGCCCGTAGACTTAAAAGCGTGGCGAAAGGTCGTTGAGCAGACAGTCGGTGCGATTGCAGACGAAAGTCTCCAGCGCCGGTCGTGGTTTGGCTTGGGGCCAGAGATATCCAGCCCAGGCGAGGAGTTTAATCAGTTCTTCGGGGATTCTGCGATCGTGGAGTTCTTGCAGCGCGATGACAACGGGCTCAATGACTTGCAGGCTGAGGCTGCGAGGCATCTTGTGAAACTGATGGAAGATCTTTCAAGCCAACTGCCACAGCACATTAAGCCGGAGGATCTGATCGATGATCCGCGATGGAAGCGCATTCGAGTGGCCGCAGCCCGATTTTCAGCGCTGCTCGAGATAGACGGAGCGACAGCGAGATGAACAGACAGCCGTCAGGAGTACAAAGATGTTCGATCTAAGCGGCAAGACGGCGCTGGTGACCGGCGCATCCGGCGGTATCGGCGGCGAAATCGCCCGCCTGCTGCATGCGCAAGGCGCCACCGTCGGCTTGAGCGGCACGCGGGTCGATCCGCTGGAGCAGTTGAAGGCATCGCTCGGTGACCGCGCCCATGTGTTGCCGTGCGATCTGGGCGATGCGGCGCAGACCGAGCAGCTCATAAAGTCCGCCGAGGCGGCGATGGGCGGCGTCGACATCCTGGTCAACAATGCCGGCCTGACCCGCGACGGGCTTGCCATGCGCATGAAGGACGAGGACTGGCAGAAGGTCATCGACGTGAACCTGACCGCCGGCTTCCGCTTGGCGCGCGCCGCCTTGCGCGGCATGATGAAGAAGCGCTGGGGCCGCATCATCGGCATCACCTCCGTCGTCGGGGTCACCGGCAATCCGGGTCAGGCGAACTACGCGGCGGCCAAGGCGGGCATGATCGGCATGTCCAAGGCGCTGGCCCAGGAAGTCGCCTCGCGCAACATCACGGTCAATTGTGTGGCGCCGGGTTTCATCGAAACCCAGATGACCGATGCCTTGAACGACGATCAGAAGTCCCGAATTATGACCTCTATCCCGGCGGGCCGGCTGGGCCAGTCGGCCGAGGTGGCCGCCGCTGTCGTCTATCTCGCCAGCCCCGAAGCCGCCTACGTGACCGGTCAGACGATCCACGTGAATGGCGGCATGGCCATGATTTGATTGCCCTTTTCGGGTGGGGCCCCGGCTCTGGCCAAAGCCGGGGAAACTATGTTAAGTGACCCCCGACACCGCCGCGAACATAGTTACTTTAGCTATGGTGCGGTGGGTATTGTGCAGCCAAAATGACCGACCATCTTTCGACCGCGTCCGGATGGGGGAAGCGGTTTCAACAAAGGGAACAGCGATGAGCGACATTGCCGAACGGGTTAAGAAGATCGTGATCGAGCATCTCGGTGTCGAGGAAGCCAAGGTCACGGAGACCGCCTCCTTCATCGACGACCTGGGCGCCGACAGCCTGGACACGGTCGAGCTGGTGATGGCGTTCGAAGAAGAATTCGGCTGCGAGATTCCCGACGACGCCGCGGAAAAGATCCAGACCGTCAAGGACGCGATCGACTACATCAAGTCGAAGGCCAGCTAAGAGCGAAGCGATGCCGCGCCGGGCCGCGCAGGCGGTCCGGTCAGGGGCTTGCATTGCGCTGGTCTGATTTCTTTGGGCTGATCATAGGCTGAATATGCGTCGTGTCGTCGTTACCGGAATGGGCGTGGTTTCGCCGTTGGGCGTGGGCGCCGAGCATGTCTGGAACCGGTTGCTGAAAGCTGAGTCCGGCATCCAGGGCGTGCAGTCCTGCGACGTCTCCGATCTGCCTTGCAAGATCGCCGGCGAAGTGCCGCGCGGCGACACCTCGTCGGGCAAGTTCAACGCCGACGATTACGTCACGCCCAAAGACCAGAAGAAGATGGACACCTTCATCGTCATGGCGATGGCGGCCGCCCAGCAGGCGGTGGAAGATTCCGGCTGGAAGCCGACCGATGAAGAGGGCCAGACCCGCACCGGCGTGCTGATCGGCTCCGGCATCGGTGGCCTGCAGGGCATCTACGAAGCCTCGATCACGCTGAAGGAAAAGGGTCCCCGGCGCATCTCGCCGTTCTTCATCCCGTCCTGCCTGATCAACCTCGCATCCGGGCACGTCTCGATCAAATACGGCTTCCGCGGGCCCAACCACTCGGTGGTCACCGCCTGCGCCACCGGCAGCCATGCGATCGGCGATGCCGGCCGCCTGATCCA
>DASZQC010000303.1:0-14653 GCA_035549815.1 Dongiaceae bacterium | reverse complement strand
GCGGAGTCGGGACGAACCAATGCGCGAAGGCGTCGCATGGGACCGGATCAGCAGCCCTTGTCAACCGTCCCGCTCGGAAGACACGCCTAACCGGTAATACGCAGCACCATCGCCACGACGGACCAGCTCACGAACAGGCATACGGCGATCGCCAACAATGACGGGATGACCTGCGCCAGAAGATAGCTGTTCCAGGAGCAATGGGCCGCGTTTAGCCGGCATCCTTTGGTGGAGCCGATCCACGCCTCATACGCATCCATCTTGAACAGCAGATCCGGCCAGGATGCGAGGGAAAAGCCCGCAAACAGGATCAGGAACAGACGCACCAACCAACCGAGATCGCGCCGCCAATGATCTACCTTATCGGCCGTCGAACGGTCAGTTGTCGTATGATCGGCTCCCGAATCGTCCGTCGTCAAAGCGCTTTCCGCCATCGCCAGGCTGCCATCGCGCAGCCGCGCATCTGGCGCGCAACTCTGCGACGTTGGACCAATCATGCCATGCAGCATAACGCAGTTCAATATTTTCCCGCATAACGTGCATCAAACCGTCACGGAAAAATGAACCGCCTGGACTGTCGCTCTACGCCGCCAACCCTCGGGCGGCGCGCGCCACCATCATAAATTTCATCGTGAAAACGCCTGAATGCGCGTGGCGCTAGAAAAGTCGCTGATAGGGCCTGATAATATGAAGTCCTTTAAGCGCCCGCCCCATCGGCCCAACTCTGCGACGATTGGGCAATCATGTCAGATGCCATAACGCGCGTCAATAATCTCTCGCATAACGCGCATCGAAACGTCACGGAAAAATGAGCCGCCTATGAATGCCGCAAGATCGCGTAGCTTTGACGGATGCCATCGACGACGCCATCAATGACGGCGCCGAACTCGCAGGTAATGGCTGGATTGAGGCGTGCCAGGGTTTCCGGAAATCGGGACCGCGGGATCGCCCAGGCAAGGCCGGTCAACTTGCGACGCTCCACCGTCTCCGGAAAATGGATGAGGGCCGTTGCGCCGGGGGACATCATGGCAACAATGTTGCCCAGATACGCCTCGAAACGGTTCTCCGGCACCTTGGAACAGACATGCCACGAGGCGATGAAGCGGGGCTTTTCCGCCGCTGCGCGCGCAATGACATCCGGTGCGATCACATCCAGGCGCGGCCGTTTTTCTTGTGCCATCTGCGGATCGAGATGCGTCAGGCCGAGATCCAGGAACTCCTGCGCCAGATCCATGCCCCAATATTTGCCCGGCGCGAGAAACTCGATCAGCGGCGGCGCCAGGCGCAGCGAACCGCACCCGTAATCGATCACCAGATCGGAAGGCTGGGCGCCGTGACGCTGCAGGAAATCCAGCAACTCGGAACGCTCGCGCAACGGCCGGGCCGTCGGGCCGATGGCAGGGTGACCTTGCCCGGTCTTGATCTTCGACAGCACGCGGTGAACGTAATATTGCTCATAAGGGGTCGTCGGATGGGTCGCGCGCCAGATCCAATAATTCAATACCCGGCGAAACTTCTTGTTTATTTTCATAATCCTGCTTGTCTCGTGAGGGGCGGCGACGGTTCGGTTGCGCCTGACGCAGCCCTGACCGCCGGCTATATCGGGGTGCGAAGCCCGGCGCAATGAGGAACTTCATTCCGCCAAACGCCGCTCCGCCGGGGCCGCATAGGCGGCGGGCGGGACTGTGGCGCCGTTCAGCACGACCTCGATGCAGTTCACCGCCTGCGGATCGACTCGCGCGAATCCACCGTGCCGGTGCGCAACATGCCGTACGATGGCGAGGCCAAGGCCAGAACCGGCGGAGGACGCTTTGCCCTTGCGGAATCGATCGAACACCGTCTCGCGCAGGTCCTCCGGCACGCCAGCGCCCTCGTCCTGCACGCGCAGTATGGCGGCCGCGCCATCGGTCTGCGGCGCCTCGCTGCGCAAGGTGACGGTAATCCTGCCCTTGCCGTGGAACAACGCGTTGTCGAGCAGATTCCGCACCATGTTCCTGAGATCTGCGGCATAGCCCTGCAACAGGATCGGCACGCGCTCGTCCATCTCGACCTCGATGTCTCGCCCGGCTTCGTCCGCCAGCGGCAGGACCATGGCAATTGCCTCGCGCACGACGCGGGCGAAATTGACCTGGGCAGGGCGCGGATTCTCGCGCGCGGCGCTCTCCATGCGGGCCAGTTCCAGCAACTGCGCCACAACGCGGTTGAGGTGTTCGAAATCCCGCCGCACCACGCGCCAGTCGACATCGCCGGTCAGTTGCGCGCGCTGCAGCCGCAGGTCGAGCACCGCCAGCGGGGTGCGCAGTTCATGCGCCGCATCGGCGGTCAATCGCCGTTCCGCTTCATAGGCGCGGGACAGTCGGTCCAATGCGCCGTTGACCGCGCCCACCAGCGGCAGCAGTTCCGCCGGCAGGCCCTCGGCGGACACACGGGCGTTGGGATTGCCCGGGCCGACATCCGCCGCCTCGCGCGAGGCACGCTCGAGCGGACGCAGGCTCCAGCTTCCCACCAGCCAGATCGTCACCAGCGCCAGAATGCCGCTCGGCACCAGGAGCAGCATCGGCTCGATCGATTCCTCCAGCATGCTCTCCGCCAGGGCCTCGGATTCCACCTGGCCTCGCGACACCACCAGCCTGCTGCCCTGCGGCGCCACCGCCGTCATCAGCATCTGCGCCTCCGGGCCATGGAACTCCAGCGGCCCGAATTCCTCGCCGCGCGGAAGCGCCGTCAGCGGCAGCGGCCGGTTGCGGTTGGGCGACATCGCGATGACGTCCCCCTGCGCGTCATAAAGGGTGAAGGAAAAGGCCGCGTCGGGCCGGCTGTAAGCCTCGACCCAATCTGCCGGCAGCCGGATCGTCAGCTTGCCGCCGGCCTCGGTTGTGATCGCCTCCACCAGTTCGCTCGCCTGCCCCTGCATGGTGCGTTCGGCGATCGCCTCATCGGTGTTGTAGACCTCGCGATAGGCGAAATAGGCGGCGGAAGCGATGCCGATCGCCGAAACCACGAACAGCGAGATCAGCAGGCGGTATTTCAGGCTGAAAGCCCGGCGTCTCATGGAACGTGGCACCTATGCCGCTTCACCGCCGGCGCTCGTCTCGGGAACCAGCCGATAGCCGATACCCCGCCGCGTCTCCACCCGCACGCCCGCGCCCGCATTGGTCAATCGCCGGCGCAGGCGCGACACCACGGCCTCCAGGGCATTGGGGGTCACCGGCTCGTTGAAGGAATAGAGCTGCTCCTCCAGGAAATCGCGCACCACCACCCGGCCGGCGGCCCGCAGCAGCGCCTCCAGCAGATCGGATTCGCGCCGGCTCATCTCAATGAGCTCGCCGCGCACAAAGACCTCGCGCGACGCGGCGTCATAGAGCAATGCACCGCAGGCAAGCTTCGGCCCTTCGCGCGTGCCTGGCCGCCGCAGCACGGCACGCAAACGCGCCTCGAGCTCCAGCAGGTTGAACGGCTTGACCAGATAATCGTCGGCTCCCTCGTTCAAGCCGGCAAGACGGTCCTCAAGCGAATCCCGCGCCGTGACGACCAGGGTCGGCAGGCCGCCGGACACCAGGGTCGGCGTTTCGCGCAACAAAACCATGCCGTCACTGTCCGGCAGGCCGAGATCCAGCAGCATGACGTCATAGCCGCCGGTGGTCAGCGCGGCGCGCGCCTCCTCGACGGTGGACACCGCATCGACGACAAAGCCGCGGCCGACGAAATGGCCCGCCACCAGGTCGCGGAGTTCCAGATGATCCTCGACCAGAAGGATCTTCATCCCTCAACCGTCCCGCTCACGCCGGTCCCATCCATGCACCCTTCCATCTCACGCTGCCTTACGCGCGCTTCTCCAGATAGGCATCGCACAATTCCCGCAGTCGCTCTCGGCCAAAGCTGGGATCGTGCCCCGCATGGACCACATCGACCGGCAGTTCGCGCAACCTCTTCATCGTCGCCACATAGGCGCCGATATCGGATCCCGGCAACTCGTCCAGCAGCGGCCCATCATAGATCGCATCGCCGGAGAACAGCACACCGCTCTGCGCCTCCCATAAACCGATGCTGCCCGGAGAATGGCCCGGCAGATGCATCACCTCGAAACGTCGGCCGCCTAGATCGATGACATCGCCCTCATCGATCGTCCGCGTCGCCGGCGCCGCCGTCACGCCATAGGATTTCGGATCATAGGCGGCATCCGGCACGGCGGTGAACAACTCGTCCGGCACCTCGTAACCGGCCGCCCGGATGCTGGCCAGGATCGCATCATCTTTCGCGCCGCCATAAAGCGAGGCGGAGAAGCCGGCCGCGACCTTGGCCGCTTCGGCGCCATGGATCAAGCGATCGGGAAATTCGTGGAAGCCGCCCACATGATCATAGTGCGCGTGGGTGGCAACTGCCGTCAGTCGCTTTTCGAACAGATGCCTTGCGGCATCCTGCAGGCTCGCCATGCCGAGGCCGGTATCGACCAGCATGTCGCGGTCGCCGCCGCGCACATGCCAGATGTTGCAGCGGATCAGCGGGTCGACATGCGGTTCCCAGATCAGCGTGATATCGTCGTCGATCCGCTGGAACTCGAACCACGTCTCGGCAATGTGAAAGCCCATCTACGCCGCCCTGCGAGGATTCTCTGCCACTGGGGCGGGCCGACCCGCCTCAGCCACCGCGCGTACCCCGCCAATAGAGGTCAAGTCCGTTGGCGAGGCGCGCCACGCAGCCATTCCAACTCATCCGCCGGGCGCGCGCAACGCTATAGACGGAAATTCCCAGGACCGCCACCCGCAACACGATCTCCAAAGTTGCCGGCGCGGTCTTGCGCAACCCTTCGGCCCAGGGCCGGAACCGTTTGGCGTGGATCAAGGCGGCGCGTTCCGGCAGCGGGATTTCCTGCCAGCCCGCCGGCGGATCGATCTGGCTGAGACGGGAAACCCGCGCCCGTCCCGCCCGCGTGATGGCCTGATGGACCCAGGCGATCTCGCGCGCGGCGCGCACTTGGTCTTCGGTCAGCTTGCCTTTGCCCTGCAGCATGATGATCGGGTCGACCGTCGCCGGCCGCGACGCTGCCTCCGCCGTGCCGCCCTCCTCCCGCGCCTTGCCGCGCGCCGCGCCATGCAGCAGGACGGCGAGGTCGCTGATCTGCCGCAGCCGCTCGGCGATCCGATCATCCAGCTCTGCGAAAATCGCGGGAACGCCGGCCGGACAATCCGCGTCCCGCGCGGCCCGCACGGCCAGTTTGCGCCGCGCCGACATCGCCTCGACCTCGCGCTCGAGCTTGGCTGTCTCGCGGCGGATCCGTTGCTGCGCGTCCGGCTTGCGCATGAGCAGCGCCTGTCGCAGCACCGCCAGATGCTGCAGCCACAACCCAGCTTCGCCGGAAGAATCCCGCTTACTTGCCGCCGTGGGAATCATGGCGCGGCCCATAGAGGTTCTTGGCGAGATTCAACACGTGCTGCCGGTCCCAATCGTCGCGGATGCGATCCGGCCACAGGATGACGATGCCGCGCTCCCGCCAGGCGCGCCTGGCCATCGCTTCCAGATCCTTGGCATCCGGTGGCGGCACCGCCGTCCAACCGGCGGCGGAGCGTGGCTTGCGATCCATCATGGCTTGACCCTCGGTTCCCGTTCCGACGCAGGGCGCGATTCATCCGGATCTTCCGCGCCAAATCGCACAATCCTGATCACCAGCGGTTGCGCCCCGGTGCCTTGATCGTCCGCGGCTGCGGATGCGCTTTTGCCGAACGCGCGATTGAGCAATTCCTGGCTGGCCGCCAGCGCGACCCGCTCATCTTCGCTGTTGGCCAATTCCGCCAGCCGCGTCAGCGCCGCCAAGGCTGCATCGCGTGCCAGAAGCCGGACATCGTCCGCCGATTGCGGCGCCTTGCCCGCAGGATCCGCGCCGTCCCGATTCGCCCCATTCCGGCGCACGCCGGCTCGTCGCGAACCGGATCCGGCCCGCGTTGCCCTCTTTGCCATGTCGCTTCCTTCGTTCGCCTATGGACCGCGCGGGCTCAGCGTCCGCGCGCGATGCTGACCTCGAGGCTCAAGCTTGATTCGGGCCACACCCCCGGCACGTCGAGCGCGCAGCCGCGAAAGAATCCTTCGCGCGGGACGATCGCGTCCTCAAACCGGATTCCGTCCGGCCAGCGCCCGATCATGCGTGAAACTCGTTCTCGTTCGCGCCGGGGGCGCCGGAACGGCACCACCGCATCGGCAGCCGCATCGCCGATGGACTCAGCTTTAGACGCTTTCATCTCGGTTCCTTCCGCATGCCGTCCCCGTTCGCCTCCGCCCTTGCCGTCACTTTCGCCGGGCGCACCGGACCGCGGAGCGCCGCGGCCAGCCGCGCCAGCAATGCCACGTCCACGCCGCCGATCTGCCGCCGCGCGGCGCCCGCGACGATGCCGCTCCAATATTGCGGCGGCACGAAATCGCGGTGCCGCCACTGCCGCACCAGGAGCGGCGAACAGCCGGCATCGCGGGCAAAATCCCGCGTCCGCGGCCAGCGCCCGATCAGCTCCCGGAACGAGTTCGGTTCAGAGGTCTTTGTGGGGCTCGGTGTCATGCAAAAACGATACGCAGGGTAGCGGGAAAAATCAATACACAATGAATCTTTTTTCCGTTACGCTATGTATTATGGCTGATCGAACCTCCTCCCAGCGTCTGCGCGCGGCGATGCAGCTCCGCGGTGTCGGCTCCGGCGCCGAGCTGGCGCGCCTCACGCGCCAGAACGAAGTGACCGTGCGCTCGCACGTCAACGGCACGCGCGACGTCTCGAAGAAAGCTGCGGAGGCCTATAGCCGCGCGTTGAAGATCGATCCGGCCTGGTTGATCTACGGCCATGGCACCATGGCGCGCGGCATCGAAGAGTCGGCTGTGGATGATGCATTCGCCGGCTTCGACGATACGGAGATGCCGGCCAATGCTCGACTATCTTCCGCGGAGGCGCCGGACTTCCAGGTCTTCGCCAGGGACATTCCCATCCTGGGGTCCGCCGAATGCGGCCAGGATGGCGTCTTCACGGTGAATACCGGCGACCCGATCGATTTCGTGCGTCGGCCGCCGGGACAGGCGACGCGCCGCGGCATCTATTGCATCTATGCGCAGGGCAGCTCGATGGAGCCGGTCTATGAGGCCGGCGATCTCATCTATGTCGATCCGCATCAGCCGCCAAAGCCCGGGCGGGACGTGGTGATTCAACTCCGCAAGCAGTCGGAAGCCGGCGAGCCGCGCTATTTTCTGAAGCGCCTGGTGAAGCACACCAGCACGCAGTGGCGGGTCAAGCAGTTCAACCCCGAGAAAGAAATCGTGCTCGACGAGCGCGAGGTCGCCGCCATCCATCTGGTGCTGAAGAATCACGAATTGATGGGATTCTAGCTTCCGCGCCGCGCGAAGCGCGGATCAGCACCAGCCGCCCCGCTTGTCGCCGTCATAAGCGCGCGCCAGCCCCGCGGCGATCAACTGGTCGGCCAGCGAAACGCCGTCGATCCAGACTTCGGCATCGATACGGCCGCCATACTTGTCCCAATCCGGCATGGCGAACTCGATCCGCCTGGCGTGGGCAACCGCCCGCTTGGTGAAACCGGTCGCGCGCCGGGCGAGATTGCGTTCGGTGGCGCACCTGGCCCGGCCACCGGATTCCGGCGTGTCGACGCCGCGCAATCGGATCGCGACCGGGTTCAGCGTCGCGGGCAGGCCGGGAATCTCGACGGCGATTGTGTCGCCGTCCTTGACCGCCACCACCGGCCATGAATAGCGCTCGGCGCCGCGCTCGCCGACGGCTTGGGCGGCAAACGAAAAGGCCAGCAAAAGGCCGGCGAGGAGGCAGAGGCGAAGCATGACTTCCAATACGAATTGTGTTGACTGATGTCAATTCAAAATGTATCGTTTGGGGAGAAAGTGAGGGTCGATGCATAGCAGCCTCAGCAGTTTTTTGCGCGCGGCGACGGAGAGCCATTTCGAAGGCCCGATCCCGGCGATCGAGCGCGACCGGATCCGGATTGTGGAAAGCGCCGAGCGCGCCTTCGACCGGTCTCTCCCGCCCTTGGAGCGCAGCCTGAAATCGCTGATCCACGCTTACGGCGACGTGGTGCGTGACAGCGCCCTGGTGGAAGCGAGCCGACAGTTGCGCGCTGAAACGAGTCCCCAATCGAAAGGGAAGCCCGACGGTGCCGATCTCTATGTGCGGCGAGCGAACATGCTGGCGGAAAGCGCGGGCTGGCTGGCCGAGAAGGCCCGGCAACTGGCCGAGCTGGCGCGGCGCGAAGGCCGCCGCGAATAGAGTATGGGTGCGCTCCTACTGCGCAACGCCGAGGCGGCGCTGGGCGAAGACCGCATCCTGCCAGTGCGAGGCCGGCAGCGGCTTGCCGTAGCGGTAGCCCTGCCCGTACTGGCAGCCCAGCGCGCGCAGGCGGAATTCGTCGGTCTCCGCCTCGATGCCTTCCGCGATCACGGTCAGATGCAGGATCTTCGCGATCTGGATGATCGCGCCCACCATGCTCTCGCCGGAGAACTCGCCGCTCATGGCGGCGACGAAGGACCGGTCGATCTTCACGTAATCAAGCGGCAGTCGCTGCAGCAGGCTCAGCGACGAATAGCCGGTGCCGAAATCGTCCAACGCGAGGTGACAGCCCAGCGCCTTCAGCCGCTTCAGCACCTCCTGGCTGCGCCCGACATCCCGCATGACTGCGCTTTCGGTGATCTCGATATGCAGGCAGCCTGCCGGCGCGCCGCATTCGGCGAGCGCCGCAGTCACGGATTCCACGAGGTCGGGGCTGTCGAGCTGTCGGGCGGACACGTTGACCGACACGAACAGGTCGCGCGGCGCGCCGGCCTCGTGCCACGATTTGGCCTGACGCAGCGCCTCGCGCAGCACGAATTTGCCGATGGGCACGATCAGGCCGCTTTCCTCCGCCACCGGGATGAACTCAAGGGGTGAGATCAGGCCGCGGGTCGGATGCTCCCAGCGCAGCAGCGCCTCGAAGCCCGACAGGCGGTTGTGGCCCAACTCGACGATCGGCTGCCAGAAGATGCGCAACTCGTTGCGCCCCAGCGCCTGATGCAGATCGGCCTCGATGCGCAAGCGATCACGGGCGCGGCGCTGCATATCGGGATCGAACACGGCCTCCTGGCCGGCGCCCGACTGCCGCGCCTTGTTCAGCGCCGCTGTCGCGTCCTTCACCAGCTCGTCGGCGGCAGCATGCAGTTGCGAGCCTTGCGCCATGCCGATGGAAAGGGTCAGCACCACCGATTCCTCGCCCAGGGAGACCGGCTCCTCGGCTGCGGTGCGCACGCGCTGTGCCACGCGGACCAGATCGGTATCCTCGCGCATCACGTCGACCAGGATGCACATGGTGGTGTCGCTGATGATGGTTAGCGTGTCCGTCATGCGCAGGATGCCGACGATGCGCTGCGCCACCACCCGCTGGACGTTATCGCAGAAGGACTGGCCATAGGCCTCGCGCATGGTCTCGTAGCGGTCGATCTGCAACAGGATGATGCCGAAGCTGCTGGTCTTGCGCCGGCGCGCCTTGATGATCGCCTGGTTGATGCGGTCATAGAGCACGATGCGGTTGGGCAGGCCGGTCATCGGATCGGTCAGCTTGCGCTCGCTGATGTCGGTCAACGACCCGGCCATGCGCACGCTGTGCCCATAGGGGTCGCGCTGCGAGGTGCCGCGGATCAGGAACCAGCGATAGGATTGGCTCTTGTGCCGCAGGCGGCACTCGACCTGGAACGACAACGAGATGCCTTCCAGGTGATTGCGCAGATCGCGCTTCACCGTCTCGGAATCTTCCGGATGGACCAGCGCCAGCCAGTCCTCCATGGCGCTGAACCGGTCCTCGGCCGCATAGCCCAGCAATTCGCGCCAGCGAGGCGAGAAATAGACGCTGTTGTCGTCCAGGCGCCAGTCCCAGATGCCGTCGCCGGCGCCGCGCACCACCAGGTCGAAACGCTGCCTCTGGTCGACGCCCTCGGCGATCTCCGACACCCGCGCCAGCAAGGCGCGAATCCTGGCAAGGGCCAAAGGCGGATACATCGCCGCTTCCAGGCAATCGTCGGCGCCGGTTTCCAGCGCCTTGGTCATCAGCTCCTCGCGCCCTTTCGCCGTGACCATGACGATCGGCAGCATGGCGGAGCTCATCGCCTTGCGCAGCCGGGTGATCATGCGCAGGGATTCGTCGGAGGTGGCATTGGCGAACAGGACCAGCAGCGCCCGCTGGCGATCTTCCAGTTGGCCCTCCGCCTCTACCAGGTCGATGATCCGCTCGGCTGGCAGCCCCGCCGCCTGCAACGCGGCGCACAGGTCGTCCAGCGCCGCGCCCTCGCCCGCCAGAATGATGTGTTCGGTCATTGCCCCCGTCCCAACGCATAGCGCGGTCCCAACGCATGACGCGCGACGGGTTCGGACCCGGCGACACATAGGTCAGCCTCGGCCCGCCTCCTGACTTCCCGCCCGGCGTTCATGCGGCCCTCGCACCTACCAATCGGAAGCTGCCAGGGTAAACGCCGGCTCTTAACCGTTCGTTACCGATACGCCCGTGTTCCTATGGGGAAGTCGCGGATTTAATTAGAGTTTTATCGATCCCCCTAGGCTCCTATACCCAAAATCGTTAACATACGGGTCTGTCTCACAGGGTCCGGTGGCGGCAACCGATCCCACCGAACCGGTTGATGCCGCAACGAAATCCTCGTTATCCACCTATGGCTTAGCCGCTCCCGTGTACGCCTGCCAAAACCGGCCGAAGCCCTGGCAAAGGAAATGCCGCTGCCTATACTGGCGCCGCCTTCAGCAGCCGCCAGGACCAACCCTATCCCTATGAGTCCCAACACTCGTGAGCATTGAGCAATCCACCTTGGCGGTGGCGCCGCCGGTTTCCGACCTGGCGCGCCAGCCGGTCCATCGCCGCATCCTGGGGATCGCCCTGCCGGCGATCGTGGCCAACCTGACCTCGGTCCTGCCGGGCATTGTCGACACCGCGCTCGTGGGGCGGAGCGGCACCGCCATCGATCTCGGTGGTATCGCCCTCGGCGTCACCATCACCGGCTTTATCCTCTGGGCCTTCAGCTTCCTGCGCATGGGCACGGCGGGTTTCGCCGCCCAGGCCTATGGCGCCCGCGACGAAGGCGAGCAGCGGTCGACCTTCCTGCGCGCCTTCGGCCTCGGCATCATTTTCGGCTTCGCGCTGATCCTCCTCATGGTGCCGCTGGGCAAGCTGTTCTTCGCCTTGTTCAACACCGGCAACGCCTCGCTCGACGTCGCCGGCCGCTATTACTACTACCGCATGTTCGCGGCCCCCTTCGATCTCGTGCTCTACGTGATCATCGGCTGGCTGCTCGGCCGGCAGCGCATCCGCGACATGCTGTTGCTGCAGGTCTTCCTCAATCTGCTGAATATCGGGCTCTGCTATCTTCTCGTCGCGCATCTCGGCTGGGGCGTCGATGGCGCGGCCATCGCCACCTCGATCTCCATGGCAGCGAGCTGCGCGGTGGGCCTGGCGATCGTGCGTCAGCAATTCCGCCGTCTGGCGCCGCGCAGCGCCGAATCGCGGCTGATCGAATCCGAGAAACTGCTGGGCCTGATGGCGGTCAATCGCGACATCTTCCTGCGCACCCTGGTGCTGATGGCCTTCCTCGCCTATCTGGTGCGCCTGGGTGCCGCGCATGGCGATGCCACGCTGGCCGCCAACCATATCCTGTTCGGCTTCGTCTCCCTCATCTCGCAAGGGCTCGACGGCTTCGCCCAGGCGACGGACGCCTTGGTCGGTCAGGCGGTCGGCGCGCGCGACCGGGCGCGCCTGTCGCGTGTGGTGCGGGCCGGCAGCCTCTGGTGCTTGTTCTTCGCCGCCGCCGCCAGCGCCGTGCTGCATCATTGGGGGCCGTCGCTGCTACCGCTTTTCACCCATGACGTCGACATCCTGAAGATCGCATCGACGCATTTCCTCTGGATCGCCGGAGTGCCGCTGATCTCCATCTGGTGCTTCCAGTTGGACGGCATCTATTTCGGCGCCACGCGGGGTTCGGAGATTCGCAACGGCATGCTGCTGGCGGCGGTCACCGGCCTCGCCGCGGCTTTCATCCTGCCGCACTTTTATGGAAACCACGGCATCTGGATGGCGCTCTATGCCTTTTATCTGATGCGCGCCATTCCGCTTATTGTGTGGTATCCGCGCATCCCGCGCGCCCTGGCCCGTTGAATTCGGAACTCGAGAGACCCCCATGCCCAGCTTCGACATCGTCTCCAAGACCGACCTCGCCGAGATCGACAACGCCGTGCAAGGCGTGGTGCGTGAGATCGGCACCCGCTTCGATTTCAAGGGCTCGAAATGCACCATCGAGCGCAAGGAGGCGCTGATCACCCTGCTGGCCGATGACGACATGAAGCTGCGCCAGATGCAGGAACTGCTGCGCGGCTATGTGGTGCGGCGCAAGCTCGACGCTTCCGCCCTCGACTTCAAGGAGCCGCAAAAGGCCTCCGGCAACGCGCTGCGGCAGGAAGTGAACGTGAAGCAGGGCATCGACCAGACAATCGGCAAGCGCATCGTCAAAGAGCTGAAGGACAGCAAGCTGAAGGTCCAGGTCTCGATCCAGGGCGACGAGCTGCGCGTCACCGGAAAGAAGAAGGACGATCTGCAGGAAGCGATCGCCTTCGTTCGCGCCATGAAGATCGACCAGCCGCTGCAATACCAGAACTTCCGCGACTGACCGGTCGCGCGTTTCACACAGGAATCACCTTATGGCCAAGAAGAATCCCCTCAACCTCAATCCGCTCCAACTCAAGACCCTGACTCTGTTCCAGGCCCTGTCGCAGATCGAAGGCGTCGCCAAGCCGCACCAGGACCCGAGCGGCGAGCCCGGCCACATCATGATCACCGGCATGCCGCGGCCGCACGGCGATCATTTTCACCTGGGCCACTACATCGTCCGCTCGCAGGACGCCTCGGGCCTCGCCAACGAGAGCGTGTGGACGGCGCTGGAGCGCAAGAAGCTGATCAAATCGCTGTTCCCGATGGGCTGCGTGCTGACGCCCGCCGGCGGCGCTTACGACACCGGCCTCAAGGACCAGATTCTGCACCAGGGCCATCACTGATGCCCCAAGGTGCGAAGGTTGATCTCGAGCTCAGCTATCTTCCGGCAACGGAGATCGCTGCCCAGATCCGCGCCGGCACGCTGACCGCGGCGAAGGTGGTCGACAACGCGCTGGCGCGCATCGCGGAGATCAATCCCAAGCTGAATTGCTTCTGCTTCGTCTATCCCGAGGAGGCGCGCGCCATCGCCGCCGAACTGGACCGCGAGGCCGCTTCCGGCAAGTTCCGCGGCCCGCTACATGGCGTGCCGTTCGCCATCAAGGACCTGACGCCGACCAAGGGTAAGCGCACCACGCTCGGCTCCTTCGCCTACGAGCATTGGGTGCCGGACTACGACGCGCCCATCGTCGAGGCGCTGCGCCAGGCCGGCGGCATCATGGTCGGCAAGACCACGACGCCGGAATTCGCCTATTCCAGTTTCACCGAAAGCCCGCTCTGGGGCATCACCCGCAACCCGTGGAATCCCGATCTCTGCGCCGGCGGATCCTCCGGCGGCGCCGGCGTTGCGGTGGCGACCGGCTGCGTGCCGCTGGCGGAAGGCTCCGACATGGGCGGCTCGGTGCGCATCCCGGCATCGTTCTGCGGCGTGGTGGGACTGAAGCCGAGTTTCGGCCGCATCCCCTTCACCATCCTGCCCAGCGAATTCGACCAGCTCTCGCACTTCGGGCCGCTGGCCCGCACCATCGCCGATGCCTGTCTGTTTCTGCAGTCGACGCAGGGCCCGGACGAGCGCGACATCCAGTCGCTGACCGTGCCGCAGGATTTCACGCGGGCCCTCGACATCGACCTGAGCGGCCTCAGCCTCGCGCTGTGCCTCGATTTCGGCAAGCGCATCTGGCATCCGGAAGTTGAGCAATCCGTGCGCCGCGCCGCCAAGGCGCTGACAGACGCCGGCGCAAAAGTCGAGGAGGTCAGCCTGCCCTGGGGCATCGAGCTCGACGACCTGTGGGCCAAGCATTGGGCGGTCTATCTCGCCAGCTTCTTCGGCCACAAGCTGCCGGAGTTCCGCGCCAAGATGGATCCCAAGGTCGTCGCTTATCTGGATCGCGGCCTTGCCATGTCCGCCGTCGAGTTCAAGCAGCTCGAATTCGACCGCACCACCGCTTGGGTGAAGGATCTCGGCCCGATCCTCAGCAAACACCACGCCCTGCTCTGCCCGACCATGGCGCAGCCGCCGGTGCCACATGGCGGCTCCGACCAGAATTACTGGAATGTCGACGCCGACGGCTCCTACCGCTGCCTCGATGTGACCTCCGTCTTCAGCCTCTTCGGCATGTGCCCGGCGCTGTCGGTGCCCTGCGGCTGGACCACGGATAACCTGCCCATGGGCCTGCAGATCGTCGCCCGCCGCCACGACGACCGCTTGGCGCTGCGCATCGGTGCGACCATCGAAGCGCGCCTGCCCTGGGCGCAACGCCGGCCACCGGTGTAGCGCCATGGCCGATCTCGACCTTGTCATCATCGGCGCCGGTGCCGCCGGCATCGGCGCGGCGCGCGCCGCGGCGAAGGCGGGGCTCAGCTATCGCCTGGTCGAGGCATCGCACCGCATCGGCGGGCGCGCCTACACGGAGGATATTGCGCCCGGC
>DASZQC010000302.1:0-16671 GCA_035549815.1 Dongiaceae bacterium | reverse complement strand
GCTGTCGGTGCCGAGGTCCAGCGGCTCGAAGCCGAGGGCCGCAAGCTCCTGCTTCAGCAGGGCTTTCAGGTCGAACCCGGCATGGTCGCTGGCGATGGCAATGGCTTCTCTGGCGTCGGACATTCAGGCAACCCGGTTACGAAGGGGGCATACAATATAGCCCGTCCCCCGCCCCGCCAACCACAATCTGTCGCAAAAAGAAGAGGCCCGGACGCTGCCGTCCGGGCCTCATTCACCGCGGGCCGGAGCCCGCGATTTCGGTCGGCAATTACTTGCCGGCTTCCGCGTAGGTGCCGTTCTTGAACTCGTACCACACGTAGGTGGACGAGGTCAGGTCGCCCTTGGCATCCCACTGCAGGCTGCCGATCACGGTGTCGATCGGGCCGCTGCGCAGGGCCGCCGCGACGTCCGCCGCGTCGGTCTTGCCGGCCTTGGTCACCGCCGCCGCCCAAGCCTGGACCGCGGCATAGGTGGCCAGCGTATAGCCTTCCGGCTCGAAGCCGCCAGCGCGCATCTTTTCCACGACCGCCTTCGCCGAAGGCAGGTTGCGGGCTTCCGCCGCGTTGGTGAACATCGTGCCGTCGGCCGCCGGACCGGCGAGGGTCGCGAACTCCTGCGTGTTGAGCGAGTCACCCGACAGCAGCGGGGCGCTCAGGCCCTGCTCGCGCGACTGCTTCACGATGAGCGCCGCTTCCGGATGGTAGCCGCCGAAGTAGATCACATCGACCTTCGCGGCCTTCAGCTTGCTGACGAGCGCGGTGTAGTCCTGCTCGCCCGCGGTGATCGACTCATGCACGACTTCCTTCAGGCCGGCTGCGTTCATCGCCGCCATGGTCAGGTCAGCCAGGCCTTTGCCGTACGCCGACTTGTCGTCGACGATGGCGACGTTCTTGCCCTTGTAGTGCTCGGCGATCCACGGACCGGCGAACGAGCCCTGCTGGTCGTCGCGGCCGCAGGTGCGGAACACGGTGCCCCAGTTGGCCGCAGCCGGATCTTCCGTGAACTTCGGATTGGTCGAGGCCGGCGTGATCTGGAGGATGCCTTCCTCATGATACACGGCCGACGCCGGGATCGAAGAACCGGAGCAGAAGTGACCGGCCACGAACACCACGCCCTTGGAGACCAGGTCGTTGGCAACGGCAACGGCCTGCTTCGGGTCGCACTGGTCGTCGCCGACTTCCAGCTTCAACTGCTCACCGAGGACGCCGCCCGCCGCGTTGATGTCGGCAACCGCGGCTTCCGCGCCCGCCTTCATCTGCGCGCCGAACTCGGCGAGGTCGCCGGTGATCGGGCCGGCGGTCGCGATGGTGATGTCGGCTTGAGCCGACGAAGCGCCGTATGTCACGGCCAGAGCGGCCGCAGCAATCAGCGGTAGTGCAAATTTGCGCATTCGTTTCACTCCCTGTGATGGACTGGTGAAGATAAGGCCGCCGAACGGCAGCAAATCCGGATTTCGGATCTTGATCACGCCTCTTTGTTCTATTGCCCTCATTGTAACATGCGGCATTGGCCGCACAATAGCTGGCCGGCGGGCCCGACCAGAATCACAACTATCTGATTATCCTCCGGTCTTGGGACGCCAGGCGAGCAGGCCGTCCCGCTCATAGAGCCAGGGGTATTGCGAAACCATCTTGCGGGCGATGGTGATCCGGTATGCCAGAAGCGAGATTGCGGACAGGATGACCGCGTCGAACAAATATTCCAGCAGCGCGGGCCAGAACGGTCCGCCATCGCTGGACACCAGGCTGTCCACGAAGAAAGGCCCATCAAACAGGGCAAATCCCAGGAACTGGTCGACAATGGCCAATAGGAATCCGTAGACCACGTTCTGCCACATCGGCCGCCACGTATCGGCGATGGCGTTGCCCATCAGGATCGATGCGCCGCCGAACAAAATCAAGGTTAATGCCAGCAGAGGAAGGTTCATGGTGCGTCTCCGCTCAACCGTGGCCGCCTTCGAGATACGCCGCGCGCACTTCCGGATTGGCGAGCAGATCCTTGCCGCTGCCGCTAAGCGTGATCAAACCGTTCACCATCACATAGCCGCGATGGGCGAGCTTTAGGGCGTGATGCGCGTTCTGCTCCACCAGGAACACGGTGACGCCCTGCTGCCGGTTGATCTCGCGGATCACCTCGAAGATCTGCTTCACGATGAGCGGCGCCAGGCCGAGCGACGGCTCATCGAGCAGCAGCAGCCGCGGCCGGCTCATCAGCGCGCGAGCGATTGCCAGCATCTGCTGCTCGCCGCCGGACAAGGTGCCGCCGCGCTGCGTCGCGCGTTGCTTCAGGATCGGGAACAGCGCCAGCACCTTCTCCAGGTCCTGGGCGAAATGCGCCGGGTCGCCGGTGACGGCGCCCATCTGCAAATTCTCCATCACTGTCATGCGCGGGAAGATACGACGACCTTCCGGCGACTGGGCGATGCCCTTGCGCATGATCTGGAAGGTCGGCAGGCGGGTGATGTCCTGGCCTTCGAAGCGGATCGCTCCCTGGCGCGCCTGCGGCGTGCCGCAGATGGTCATCAGGAGCGTCGACTTGCCGGCGCCGTTGGCGCCGATCAGGGTCACGATCTCGCCCTGCTCCACCGTCAGGCTGACGCCGCGCAAGGCCTCGATATGGCCGTAGAAGGTGTGAACGCCGGAAATGTCCAACATGCTGGTCATGGCCGCGCACCCTTGACCGGCATGTCTTCGTCGTCGGCCTCGCCCAGGTAGGCGCGGATGACGGCCGGGTCCTGGCGCACCTGCGCCGGCGTGCCGTCGGCGATCTTGCGGCCATATTCCAGCACCACGATGTGGTCGCTGATTCCCATCACCACCGACATGTCATGCTCGATCAGCAGGACGCCGATCTTCTGCTCGTCGCGGATCGACAGCAGCAGTTGGTTGAGCTCCGCGGATTCGCGCGCGTTCAGACCGGCCGCCGGCTCGTCCAGGCACAGCAGCACCGGGTCGGTGCACATGGCGCGCGCGATCTCCAGTCGCCGCTGCCCGCCATAGGGCAAGTTGCCGGCGTCCCAATCGGCCATTTCAGTGAGCCGCACCTTCTCCAGCCAGAACTTGGCCTTTTCGATCGCGGCGCGCTCGGCATGGCGATAGACCGGCAGGCCTAACAAGCCGGCGAAGGTCCAGCCCGAGGCGTGCATCAGCTTGTTGTGCTGCGCGACGATGAGGTTCTCGAGCACCGACATGCCGGCAAAGAGGCGGATGTTCTGGAATGTGCGCGCGACGCCGGCCTTCTTGCCGATCAGATAGCCATCCATCTGCTCCAGCAGATAGCTGCCGCGGGCGCCGTTCAGCGCCAGGCGGCCGACCGTCGGCTTGTAGAAGCCGGTCAGGCAATTGAACACCGTCGTCTTGCCGGCGCCATTGGGCCCGATCACGCCAGTGATCTGGCGGTCCATGGCGGCGAAGGAGACATCGTCGACCGCGATCAGGCCGCCGAAACGCATGGTCAGATGCTCGACCGACAGCAAGGCGTTGCCGAACTCGTTGTGGTTCACGGCTTCGCCTCCGCTCCTGCGGCGGCTTGTGCCGTGCCTTTGTTGAGGTAGACGGTCGGGTCACGATGCGCCAGCAATCCGCCGGGCCGCCAGATCATGATCAGCACCATGCCGATGCCGAAGGCGAGCATTCGGTAATCCTGCAGGTCGCGGAAGAACTCGGGGATGCCGATCAGCACGATCGCCGCCAGCACGATGCCGATCTGGCTGCCGAGGCCGCCCAGCACGACGATCGCCAGGATGATGGCGGATTCGATGAAGACGAAGCTTTCCGGGCTGACGAAACCCTGGCGCGCGGCAAAGAAGGAGCCGGCCATTCCGGCGAACATCGCGCCGATGGCGAAGGCCGTCAGCTTGGTATTGCGCGGATTGATGCCGAGCGCGCGGCACGCGGTCTCATCTTCGCGCAACGCCTCCCAGGCGCGGCCGATCGGCAGCCGGCGGATGCGCAACGTGAAGAAGTTGGTCACCAGCGCGAAGAACAGGATGACGAAATAGAGGAAGAAGACCCGCTGGTTCGGAGAATAATCGAGGCCGAAGAAGGTATGGAAGCTGTGCGCGCCTTCGGCGGGCGAACGTTCGAAATCCAGGCCGAAGAAAGACGGTCGCGCCACCTTGTTGATGCCGTTCGGCCCGCCGGTGAACCACCACCAGTTGATGATGATGACGCGGATCATCTCGCCGAAGCCCAAGGTCACGATGGCGAGGTAATCGCCGCGCAGACGCAGGACGGGGAAACCGAGGATCACGCCGAACAAGGCCGCCATCGCGCCTGCGATGGGCAGCGCGAACCAGAAACTGACGCCGTAATTCACCGACAGCATCGCGTAAGCGTAGGCGCCGACCGCATAGAAGGCGACATAACCGAGGTCGAGCAGGCCGGCGAGGCCGACGACGATGTTCAGGCCCCAGCCCAACATGACGTAGGTCAGCACCAGCGTCGCCACGTCGACCAGGCGCCGGTCGGCGAAGGGCAGGAACGGCAGGATGATCGCGGCGATGATCAGCAGAATGGCGAACTGCTTGTTGACCCGGCGGTAATAGGTGCCGAAATTCGCTTCCCGATGGCTCGCGCCGCCCTCGTCTCCCACGCCGCGCCACATCACCAAAGCGGAGCGGATCACGATCGACAGCGGCACCAGGATGACCGCCCAATTGACCACCGGAGAGGCGAACGGGACCAGGCTGGCGATCGCCCAACCCTCCGCCTGCGCCAGGGCCAGCAACAGGGTCAGCATGGTCAGCGCGATGCCGCCGATGAGCGGAACCAGCGGCCGCCCCGCCTTGATGAGCTGGGCCAGGAAATAGACGATGCCGACACCGATCGCAGCCGCGAAGACGGCGGCGTAACGGGTTTGATAGGTGATGCCGGTCGGCGCGCTGATGGTCTCGATGCCGACGACGAGGCTCGCCAGGACCAGCGTGATGATTGCGGCGGCAACGGAGCCTTTGAAGAGCTTCGGATAGTCGATCGGTTGCAAGGCGGCTGCGGCCATGGACTAGACCTTCTCCAGATCGGGCCGGCCGAGCAGTCCAGTAGGCCGGAAGATCAGCACCAGCACCAGGATCGAGAAGGCTGCGACGTCCTTGTACTCGACCGAGAAATAGGCGGACCAGAACACCTCGATCAAGCCGATCAGCAATCCGCCGAGCATGGCGCCCGGCAGCGAGCCGATGCCGCCCAGCACCGCCGCGGTGAAGGCTTTGATGCCCGCCAGGAAGCCGATGTAGAAATCGATCTGCCCGTAATAGAGCAGCACCATCATGCCGGCGACAGCGGCCAGCGCCGCGCCGATCACGAAGGTGAGCGAGATGGTGCGGTCGACATTCACGCCGAGCAGCGCCGCCATCTTCTTGTCCTGCTCCGTCGCACGCTGCGCGCGGCCCAAGGCGGTGCGGGTGATCAGCAGCGTGAAGCCGATCATCAGCAGCAGGGTCACGACGACGATGCCGATCTGCAGGTAACGGACCGTCACCTCGTAACCGTCATGTTCTAGGATGGTGAAGCCGCCGGGGATCAGGCTCTGCAGCGGTTTGTTGCGGGCGCCCTGCAGCAATTGCACGTAGTTCTGCAGGATGATGGACATGCCGATGGCGGAGATCAGCGGCGCCAGGCGCGTCGATCCGCGCAAAGGTCGATAGGCGACACGCTCGACCGTCCAGCCATAAGCGGCGGTGATGGCGATTGTGAGCATCAGCACGATCAGGATAGCCAGCGGGATCCACGAGACCCCGAGACCGAACAGCACCAGGAACCCGATCAGGGCGTTGAAGGCACCCAGCATGTAGATATCGCCATGGGCGAAATTGATCATGCCGATGATGCCGTAGACCATCGTGTAGCCGATCGCGATCAAGCCATAAATGGCGCCGAGCGTCAGCCCGTTGATCAACTGCTGAAGAAAGACTTCCACCATCCCCCCTGCCCCAGCCGGTCGTCAGACCGGACGCACGAAAACGCGCCCTAATACGCGGCGCGGATCGAAAACTGCAATGAGCCCCCGTTCGAATTTCCGGGATGCGACAACAAGCACTTCCTGTTTACCACTTTCTTTTGCAGCCCCATTCGGTGAGGACTGCTTTGTATCCCGGAACCTAAAGAACGACTCGTTCCACGGCAAGCCCTCCAAGCGTAGGCCCAAATGGGTCAGCGTTACGGTCATATTCGGCCTATACCCGCTCGTCAGCCGGCGTGTTCTTCAAGGTTCCGAACAGGCCGGCCGGCCGGAAAATCAGCACCAGGGCCATGGTGGCGAACACCGCCAGATCCCGCCATTCGTCGCCGAAGGCCATGCCGCCGAAAATCTCGATGGCGGCGATCAGGATGCCGCCCAGGAACGCGCCACCCAGGGAACCGATGCCGCCGAGCAGTGCCGCCGCCAGCGCTTTGAACCCGATCACGTAGCCCATGTAGAAATCGACAAGCTGGTACTGCAAGGCAGCGAAGATGCCGGCGATGCCGGTCATGCCGCCGGCCACCAGGAAGGCGAAGCCGACGGTACGGCTGACATTGACGCCGAGCAATTCCGCCATGCGCGGGTCCTGCGCCGCCGCACGATAGCCGCGACCAAATTTGGTGTGCCGTCCGGCCCACCACATGATCGCCGCGACGGCCAGGGTGGCGAGACCGATCAGCAGGTGCCCCTTGCGCAGATAGACGTCGTAGCCCAGGCCCTCGGTCAATTGCCACACCGTGCCCTTGGTCGGCGGCATCCAGCGCGTCTTCGGCCCCTGCGTCAGGCGCACGATCTCGCGGAAGATAATGGCAAGGCCGATCGACGCGACCATCGGCACGGTGGTCGGCCTGCCTCGCATATGGCAGAAGGCAAGTCTGTTCGTGGTCCAACTCGCCAGCGCGCAGGTGCCGATGGTGACCAGCAAGGCCAGGGTCACGATCGGCAGCGAGAATGTGCCGCCGCCCGTCGCCACCAGCACATAGGAGACGTAGGTGACAAAGGCGCCGATCATGTAGAGATCGCCGAACGCCAGGTTCACGATGCGGGTCACGTTGTAGACGATGTTGAACGCGACCGCGAGCAAGGCATAGAGGCAGCCCAGCGTGATGGCGTTGAGCGCCTGTTGCAGGATGTAGAGCGACTGCACCAGCCATGGCCGATCCTCGACCTGCGGCGCGGCTTGCTCCGGCTTGGCCAGGTAGTTCTCGTTGATCCAGCGCAGCTTGTAGAGCTGCTGCACGTCGTAACGGCGCATGTGGCCGTACTTCTGTGTGTCCATGCCGTCGATCTGCCATGCCCCGCCGGTCTCCGCGCGCGGCAGGAAGAAGCAAACAATCCAGCCGTTCGGATCGCCGCCGGCCGGCGCGTCGCTCCGTTTCCAGGTGACGCGCACGGCAACGGGCTTCTCCGCGGTGGCGGGCTGTACTTCGGTGCGGATGTCGGTTGGATTGCGGTCGAACTCGGGCAGCAGATCGGTGCAGCGCTGCATCGCGCCGTCGTACTCGTCCGCCGACGCCGGCGCCGCCGCTCCGCATAGGACAATCAGCGCCGCTGCAAAAAGGACGTTCCGGGACGGGCGATTCTGCGTTACCATTAAATTGACGTTAGACGGTAATGCGCTGTGAAACAAGACCCGCCCAATCAAACTACCCGCCTGATCGCGCAACTGAGTCCCGGCCGCGCCGGGCGCTTGCCGCTGGTGGCCGGGCCGCTGTGCCTCAATTTCACCAACACGGCGAGCGGCCGCGGCACCGACACGCACCAGGACCACCTGAAGGCCTATAACGACCTGCTCGCCTGGTCGCTGCATGCCGGCGCGCTGACGCCGGAGATCGCCCTGGCCCTGGCGACACTGGCGGGGCGCGAGCCCGCCGCGGCGAAGAAGGTGCTGCGCCGCGCGGTCGAATTGCGCGAATGCCTGCATGTCATCGGCACCGCCATCGCCGCCGGCGAAACCCCGCCGGCGGCGGCCGTCTCAGATTTCGAGGCTGCGATGGCACAAGCCGCCACCAGCGGCCGGCTGACCTGGAACGGCAAGAACTTCACCTGGGGCCTTGATACGAAAACGCCCCATCTGGAACTGCCCTTGTGGCCCATCATCCGCTCGGCCGGCGAAGTGCTGGTGACCGCGCCCCTGGAGCGGCTGAAGACCTGCGCCGGCGTTCATTGCGGCTGGCTGTTCCTGGACGAGACGCGCAACGGCAAACGCCGCTGGTGCGAAATGGAGGTCTGCGGCAGCCGCGCCAAGATGCGCCGGTTCCGCGCCCGGCATGCCGCCGCGCACGATCGCTAAGCGCGGATTTCCCGTAATCGCAAGGCCTTAGCCGCCTTCTTCCCGCTTCTTGGCGAGCACATATTCCAGCTTCTTGATCGCCTGGCGGCTCAGAAACTCCTGGGAATATTGCGGGGCGCCGACGATCGAAACCTCGGTCATGGTGCGCGGGTCGACCGCCGTCACCTTGATGCTGGCGCCGATCTGGGTGAACTCGATGATGTAGTTATCCGTCCCCGACATAGGGCTATGATGCCCGCCTAGTGCCACGCTGGTGGGCCGCATGCTATACGCGCCCCCGATTCTTGACCACCCGCGCCGCCCAACGAGGCGGCCAAGATCAGGGAAGCCACGCCATGGACGCCAAGAACCGCCGCGCCGAATTCCAATGGGAAGACGCCCTGCTGCTGGAGGACCAGCTCTCCGAGGAGGAGCGCATGGTGCGCGACACCGCGCGCAACTATGCCCAGGACAAGCTGATGTCGCGGGTGCTGGAGGCGAACCGGCACGAGAAGTTCGATCGCGAGATCATGAACGAGCTGGGCGAGCTTGGCCTGCTCGGCTCCACCATCGACGGCTATGGCTGCGCCGGCACCAACTACGTGTCCTATGGCTTGATCGCGCGCGAGGTGGAGCGGGTCGATTCCGGCTATCGCTCCGCCATGTCGGTGCAGTCGAGCCTGGTCATGCATCCGATCCATGCCTACGGCACCGAGGAGCAACGCCAAAAGTACCTGCCGCGCCTGGCGACCGGCGAGATCGTCGGCTGCTTCGGCCTGACCGAACCCGATCATGGTTCCGACCCGAGCAGCATGGTGACACGCGCGAAGAAGGCTTCCGGCGGCTATGTGCTGAAGGGCGCCAAGATGTGGATCACCAATTCGCCGATCGCCGACATCGCGGTGGTGTGGGCGAAGACCGAGGACGACAAGATCCGCGGCTTCATCGTCGAGCGCGGCATGAAAGGCTTCTCGACGCCGAAGATCGAAGGCAAGTTCTCGCTGCGCGCCTCGATCACCGGCGAGATCGTGCTGGAAGACGTGTTCGTGCCGGAAGAGAACCTGCTGCCGAACGTCAGCGGCCTCAAAGGCCCGTTCGGCTGCCTCAACAACGCGCGCTACGGCATCGCCTGGGGCGCCTTGGGCGCCGCCGACTTCTGCTGGCACGCCGCGCGGCAATACACCATGGACCGCAAACAGTTCGGCAAGCCCCTCGCCGCCAACCAGCTGATCCAGAAGAAGCTCGCCGACATGCAGACCGAGATCACGCTTGGCCTGCAGGCGTGCCTGCGTCTCGGCCGCCTGAAGGACGAAGGCCGCGCCGCGCCCGAGGCGATCTCCATGTTGAAGCGCAATTCCTGCGGCAAGGCGCTCGACATCGCCCGCGTCGCCCGCGACATGCACGGCGGCAACGGCGTGTCGGACGAATATCACGTCATCCGCCACGTGATGAATCTGGAAGCCGTGAACACCTACGAAGGCACGCACGACATCCACGCGCTGATCCTCGGCCGCGCGCAGACGGGCATTCAGGCGTTTATGTAAGGGAACGTGGCGGAGTTCGCTCCGCTCATCAGACAAGACTCAATCGTCATGGTCGGGCTTGGCCCGACCATCCACGAGTTTGCCTGCTCTAAGCGAGATATGTCCTGAGAAACTCGTGGATGCCAGGGCCAAGCCCTGGCATGACGAGTTAGGCGGGAGAAACAGCGCGCCTACCGCGCCACGTAATTCATCGAGGTGCCCCAGAAGCGTTCCAGGCGGCGCAGCACGGCGTTGGCGGTGTCGAGGTCGGCCTGGGTCGCCACTTCGGTCATGCCGCGGATGTGACGGTCGTACATCTCGTGCATCTTCGCGCAGACGGCCTGGGCCTTGGGCGACAGCTTGACGTGGACGGCGCGCCGGTCGTGCGGCGAGCGCTCCTGCGCCAGATAGCCGTTCTCCACCATCTTCTTCACGTTGTAGGAGACGTTGGAGCCGAGATAGTAGCCGCGATTGGTCAATTCGCCGACCGACAGCACGTCGTCGCCGATATTGAACAGAATCATCGCCTGGACGTTATTCAGATCGCGGACGCCTTGCCGATCCAGATCGGCCTTAATGACTTCAAGGCACTCGCGGTGAAGACGCTCCACCAGCGCGATCGTTTCCAAATAGGCCTTTTTCACAGGGCCCCCCTTCGCAACTAGCCACTCGAAATGGACGTCCGGGATGAACGCCTCCCCGCAACGGTAGGCATCTGCTGTAAAAGAATGGTAAATGGCCGGTTAGCGAAAAGATGAAAATGGGGAAGGAATTCAATCCGTCATCTTTGGCGAATATCCTCGATTATGGCCGAGAAATCGCGATCGCCATGTCCTTCCTGGACGAAACGTTCGTAAAGATTCTTCGCCAATTCGCCTAAATCAATCGCCTGTTTTTTGCTTTCCGCCGCCTCCACGGCAAGGCGGAGGTCCTTCAGCATCATCTTGGCGGCAAAGCCGGGCTGGTAGTTCCGATTCGATGGGGCCGAGGGCACCGGCCCCGGCACCGGGCAATAGGTGGTCAGCGACCAGCATTGTCCGGACGAGGTCGAGGAGACGGCGAACAGCTTGTCATGCGCGAGGCCCAATTGCTCCGCCAGCACGAAAGCTTCGCAGACGCCGATCATGCTGATGCCGAGGATCATGTTGTTGCAGATCTTCGCCGCCTGGCCCGAGCCGCTGGCGCCGGTATGGACCACGTTCTTGCCCATCGCCAGCAGGATCGGCCGCGCGGCGTCGAGCGCCTTGTCTTCGCCGCCGGCCATGAAGGTCAGGGTTCCCGCTTCCGCGCCGGTGACGCCGCCCGAAACCGGCGAATCCAGGAACGCCAGGCCGCGCTCGGCCGCCGCCTTGGCCACGGCGCGGGCGCTGTCGACGTCGGTGGTCGAGCAATCCACCAGCAGCGTGCCGGCGCGGGCGTGGGCGATCACGCCCTGGCTGCCCAGATAGACGGCGCGCAGTTCCTTGCCCGAGGGCAGCATGCTGACGATGACTTCGTTGCCCGCCGCCAGTGCCGCGGTGTTCGCCGCCTGCGCGGCGCCCTGTCCGGTCAGCCGCGCCACATTCTCGGCGCTGGGATCGCTGACGGTCACCTGGTGGCCTGCCTTCATCAGGTTGCGCGCCATCGGGCCGCCCATGTGGCCGACGCCGATAAAACCGATTTTCGCCATGGCAGCTCTCCTCTCGAGGGAATCAGCCGAGCTTCAGATCCAGGTCCGGCTGATCCGGCAGCTTCTCAAAATAGCGCGTGATCATCTCGTTGGTGATGCCGGACAGTTGCGCCGGCTCCCAGCGCGGCTTGTTGTCGCGCTCGATCAGCACCGCGCGCACACCTTCGAAGAACTCGGTGCCCGCCATCATATGCTGGCTGATGCGCCAGTCCTCTTTCAAGACCTCCGCCAGATCCTTGCCGCGCGTCCGGCGCATATGCTCGAAGGTCACGCGCAGGCTGGTGGGCGATCCGCGATCGAGCAGGCTGAGGCTGTCGTGCGAGCCGGGATCTCCCCGGTTTTTCAGCGCCGTGATGACGGCGTCCAAAGTGGGCAGCGAGAAGCATACATCGATCGCCGGCTGCAGCTTGGCGATGTCGGCCTGGCGCGTGCCCTTGTTGCGGATCGACAACGTCTCCGGCATCAGCGTCGGCGCGTGGACGCTGGGGCAGGTGTCGGTGATGAGGCCGGCCCAGGACAGGCCCGCGGTGCGCAGGCGCAATCCGGTTAGGGCCAGGAAGGTGCCGATCTCGCCCGGGCAGCGCTGCAGGAAGTGCGCGGCGCCCACGTCCGGGAACAGGCCGATCGCGCATTCCGGCATGGAGAAGACTGCGAACTCGGTCGCCACACGCACCGGCGCGTTAAGCCCGATGCCGGCGCCGCCGCCCATGATCAGGCCGCTCATCACCGCGATCAGTTGCTTGGGGTAGGTGGCGACGCGGTAGTTCAGCCGGTATTCGCGCCAGAAGAACTCCGACAGCAAGGTCCGGTCGGCGCCCTTGCCGGCATTGTAGAGGGCGCGGATGTCGCCGCCGGCGCAGAACGCCTTGTCGCCGGTGCCGAAGATCATCACCGCGCGGATCGAGCTGTCGGCCGCCCATTCGGCCAGCTTCTCGTCCAGCGCCTTGATCATGTCGAGGGTCAGCGCATTCAATTGCTCCGGCCGGTTGAGCGTCGCCTTGCCGACGCCGTCATCGACCCTGAACAGCACTTCGTTGAACAAAGGGGCGGTCCTTCGGAAAAATGAATCCGCGCTGTCTTGGGCCAGGAAGCCTGTCCAGGTCAAGCGGGCGATCCGGCGCAGCCGGCTGGACCTCGCCTGACTTGACAGGCTCGGCATCCTCTGCGACATAGCTCTTCGCGCCGATTTGAGCCTCAGCTTGCGGGCGCGTAACAAATGCAGCTAAAGCGCGGGTCGATGGACCGCCCGGCTTTGCTGTGGCGGTTTTTTTGTTTTTGGCGCGGACGGTCTGCCGCGCCCGCGGGATTTGAGGGGCAGCTTGCACCGCGTCACCAATGCTAAAGCGCTGAAGGCGAAAGCCCTCTGCCCCGCCACCCGGCGAACAGGAGAGCATCGCCATGACCATCTGCCTGACCAACCCGCGGACGCCCGATACACAATCTGAACCAGTCACCGGCCGCGTGGCCCAGCAACAACGCGCGTTAACCGCGCGTCCCGAAATTGCCAGGACGACACTGCGCGCCGATGCAGAAAGCGTAGCGGCGCCTGACAATCCGGACTTGCTGCCTGCATTGAAGGTGTTACAGGCCCTGGCACAGTGTCACGAACAGACTTATCGGCTTTATGCCGAGGCGCTTGGTATTCCGCTGGACTCCGTGCAGGTGCGGTTGCAGGCTGCGATGGATCTGCGCGGTGTCTATGCGGCGGCCGACCAGGTGCGCGCCGGGTTTGGGCAGCTTGCGGCCACGGTCGAGATTTCCTCGCCGGCGGACATCTATGAGATCGAGCGGCTGCGGGTTACTGTGGAGCGGCATTCACCGGTCCTGGACCTGGTCCGGAACCCGACCCCGGTCAGGATCGAGCTGGTCCTGACCCACAAAGAAAGCGCGCCGGCGGCTGCATAAAATAGGGAGAAATCCCGATGTGTGACGCAAATCATCGCCCTAGAACGCGCCGCGTGTAAATCAGACGGCCATCAGGCAGGAGGAGAATTGCTATGACGTCCAAGCATCCCGAGACCATCGTGCTGCATGCCGGCCACCGGCGCGACGCCGCGACCAACGCAGTGGCGGTGCCGATCTATCAGACCACCTCGTACCAGTTCGACGACACGGCGCATGCGTCCGACCTGTTCGCGCTGAAGCGCTTCGGCAACATCTACACGCGCATCATGAACCCGACGACCGACGTGCTGGAGCAGCGCCTGGCCGCCCTCGAAGGCGGCGTCGGCGCGCTGGCGTTGAGCTCGGGCCAGGCGGCCTCCGCCTTCGCCATCCAGAACATCGCCAAGGCGGGCGACAACGTCGTCAGCTCGACCGACCTCTATGGCGGCACCTGGAACCTGTTCGCCCATACGCTGAAGGACATGGGCATCGAAGTGCGCTTCGTCGATCCGCAGGACCCGGAAGCCTTCGCCCGCGCCACCGATGCGAAGACCCGCGCTTACTACGCGGAGACCCTGCCCAATCCGAAGCTGCGTGTCTTCCCGATCAAGGAGGTCGCCGACATCGGCCGCAAGCTCGGCGTGCCGCTGATCATGGACAACACCGCCTGCCCGATCCTGTGCCGGCCGTTCGAGCATGGCGCCGCGATCATCGTCTATTCGACGACCAAATATATCGGCGGCCACGGCACCTCCATCGGCGGCGTGCTGATCGACGGCGGCAATTTCGATTGGGAGAAGCATGCGGAGCGCTTCCCCGGCCTGAACCAGCCCGATCCGTCCTATCACGGCGCCGTGTGGACCCAGGCGGTCAAGCCGCTGGGCCCGATCGCCTACATCATCAAGGCGCGCGTGACGCTGCTGCGCGACCTCGGCTCTTGCATGAGCCCGTTCAACGCCTTCCAGTTCATCCAGGGGCTGGAGACCTTGCCGCTGCGCATGCGCGAGCATTGTCGCAACGCCAATGCCGTCGCCGAATATCTCGGCAAGCATCCGGCGGTGACCAAGGTGATCTTCCCCGGCGCCATGACCGGCGAGGCGAAGCGGCGCGCGGACGCGTATCTGAAGGGCGGCTATGGTGCCTTGGTGGGCTTCAACATCAAGGGCGGACGTGAAGCCGGCCGCGCCTTCATCGACGCGCTGAAGCTGTTCTATCACGTCGCCAATATCGGCGATGCGCGCAGCCTGGCGATCCACCCCGCCAGCACCACGCACTCGCAACTCTCGGCCGAGGAACAGCTCAAGACCGGCGTCGACGACGCCTATGTCCGGCTCGCCGTCGGCCTGGAGCATATCGACGACATCCTGGCCGACCTCGACCAGGCGTTCGGCGCCATCGCCGGCAAGAAGGCCGCTGAATAGTCGCATTCCGGCGACATAAGGACGCAAGGCCCGGCCCAAAAAGCCGGGCCTTTTGCTATGGTGCCGCGATTTGTTACAGTCCGGCGAAGCGACGCAGCAGAGGTTCGGCCAGATGAGCAATCGCGGGAAATCGACGCCCAAATGGGCCGGCTTGGTCGGGTCCGATCCGCACGGCCAGTTCCCGCGCATCCGCATGCGGCGCAACCGGGCGACCGACTGGTCGCGGCGGCTGATCCGCGAGAACACGCTGACCGTGAACGACCTGATCTGGCCGGTCTTCGTGAAGGAAGGCGGCGCCAAGCGCGAGGCCGTCCCCGCCATGCCCGGCGTCGACCGCCTGACCATCCCGGCTTTGCTGCAGGCGGCCGAGCAGGCGGCGAAGCTCGGCATCCCGGCGATCGCACTCTTCCCCGTCGTGCCCAAGGAGAAGAAGAGCGAGGGCGCCGAAGAATCCTATCGCGCCGATAATCTGTGCAACCGCGCCGTCAAGGCGCTGAAGAAGGCCGTGCCGGAGATCGGCGTGATCTGCGACGTGGCGCTCGATCCCTATACCTCGCACGGCCATGACGGCCTGATGAAAGACGGCCGGATCCTGAACGACGAGACGCTCGACGTGCTGTGCCGGCAGGCGCTGAGCCAGGCGGAGGCCGGCGTCGATATCGCGGCGCCGTCCGACATGATGGATGGCCGCATCGGCCGGGTCCGTGACGCGCTCGACGCCGCAGGGCACCAGGGCACGCAGATCATGGCCTATGCGGCGAAATATGCCTCGGCTTTCTATGGCCCCTTCCGAGAAGCGGTCGGCTCCAAGTCGGCATTGGGCAAGGGCGACAAGCGCACCTACCAGATGGACCCGGCCAACGGCGACGAGGCGATCCGCGAATGCGCCCTTGATGTCGCTGAAGGTGCGGACATGCTGATGGTGAAGCCCGGCATGCCCTATCTCGACGTGCTGCACCGGGTGAAGCAGGAATTCCGCCTGCCGACCTACGCCTATCAGGTCAGCGGCGAATACTCGATGATCAAGGCCGCCGCGCAGAACGGCTGGCTCGACCACGACCGCGCCATGATCGAAAGCCTCACCTGCTTCAAGCGTGCGGGCGCGGACGGCATCCTCACGTACTTCGCGGTCGAAGTCGCGACGGCGCTGAAGAACGGATAGCACAGAATCACATTCACTCGCTCGTCATGCCAAGGCTTGGCCTTGGCATCCACGAGTTTCAATGGGCGAGACACAGTTGACGGAAGCAAACTCGTGGACCCCAAGGCCAAGCCTTGGGGTGACGGTGTTTGTTTCTAATTCCTTGCACCAAGAAACCTTAGCGCCACCTCGTCATGCCACGGCCGTCGCAGGCCTGCCGCGTGAAAGCCGACATGGCCGCCGGACCAGGGCATCAGCAGGCGCACGTTCTTGCACTTCGCCCAATCGACGTCACGAAACGATGAAGACGGAATCCACGGATCGTCCTTGGCGTGGATGATCAGGGTCGGCGTGCGGATCGACCCCAGGCGCGGTCCCGCCGAGCATTGCGCGTAGTAATCCAGCGCGTCGTTGAAGCCGTTGGCCGGCGCCACCACGCGATTGTCGAAATCCAAAATGGAGATCACGTCCGCCGGGGTGGGACGCTCCGATTTCATCCGCTCCAGCAGGTAGCGGTGATAGCGCCGGTTGCGGCGGGCGGCGATGCGCTGCTGCGCGGCGCGCAGGTCGATCGGCGGCGACACGGCGATGGCGGCGCGCAAATGCGAGATCGCGCCCCGCTCCGCCAGATACTTCAGCAGCACGTTGGCGCCGAGCGAATAGCCGATCGCCGCCAAGCCATTCCTCGCCACGTCGCTGCCCAGGCTGCGGATCACCGTCGCCAGGTCGTCGCTGCGCCCCGCGTGATAGAACGCCTTGGTCTTGCCACTGCTCGGCCCTGCCCCACGCCAGTTGAGGCGCAG
>DASZQC010000301.1:0-7134 GCA_035549815.1 Dongiaceae bacterium | reverse complement strand
TTCCGGCGCCGGCCGATTTTTTTGCGATGTCGACAGAGATGCTCTGTTCTCGCCACATCACAAGTCGTCATGGTCGGGCTTGGCCCGACCATCCACGAGTTTCGATGGGCGAAACCGTGCATCCGCAAGCAAACTCGTGGATGCCAGGGCCAAGCCCTGGCATGACGACAAGGGATTTCGGGAAGAAGCTCAGCGCCGCTCGTATTGCGTGCTGCCGAACAGGATCTCGCGCTGGGCGTCGGTGATCGGGCCCTTCAGCTTGCGCTCGGCCAGCACCGCGAGGCCGCGCTGCACGCCCGGCCGTGCATCGATCTGGTCGAACCAACGCTGCACGTTCTTGTAGTCGGGCAGGTTCACGCCCTGCATCTCCCAATAGCGCAGCCAGGGATAGGTGGCGATGTCGGCGATGGTGAAGTCGCCGCCGGCCAGGTATTCGGCCTCGCCCAGGCGCCGGTCGAGCACGGCGTACAGCCGCTTCGCCTCGTTGGTGTAGCGGTCGATGGCGTAGGGAAATTTCTCCGCCGCGAAATAGCGGAAGTGGCTCGCCTGGCCCAGCATCGGCCCCAGGCCGCCCATCTGGAACATCAGCCATTGCAGCGTCGCGTAGCGCGCAGCGCCTTTAGACGGCAGCAGCTTGCCGGTCTTCTCCGCCAGATAGATCAGGATGGCGCCGGATTCGAACAGCGACATCGGCTTGCCGCCGGGGCCTTCGCGGTCGATGATCGCCGGGATCTTGTTGTTGGGGCTGATCCTCAGGAAGTCCGGCTTGAACTGGTCGCCGGCGCCGATATCGACGGCATGCACCTCGTAGGGCAGGCCCAACTCCTCCAGCGCGATCTGCGCCTTTGCGCCGTTCGGCGTCGGCCACGTGTAGAGGTCGATCGTCATGCCCGGCCCCTCACTTGTCCAGCACGCGCAGCGCGCGCTTCACCGTGGGACGCGCGGCGATCGTCTTGATCCAGCGTTTGACGTTCGGAAAATCCTCCGGGTCCAGGTCATAGGCGGGCGGGTTCTTGGTCCAGGGCCAGTTGGCGATGTCGGCAATGCTGAATTCCTCGCCGCCCAGATACGTGCTCTTCGCCAGGCGCTTGTCCATCACGCCATAGAGGCGCCCGACCTCGCGCTGGTAGCGGTCGATCGCATAGGGGATGCGCTCGGGCGCCGCGCTCTTGAAGTGATAGCACTGGCCGAACATCGGGCCGACATTGCCCATCTGGAACATCAGCCATTCCAGCACGCGGCCGCGCGCCTCGTAGTCGGCCGGCAGCAGCTTGCCGGTCTTCTCCGCGAGGTACATCAGGATCGCGCCGGATTCGAAGATGGTGATGGGCTGGCCATCGGGCCCATCCTGGTCCACCATCGCCGGGATCTTGCTGTTTGGGTTGATCTTCACATACTCGGGCTTGAACTGCTCCCGCGCGCCGATATCCACCTTGTGGATCACGTACGGAAGGCCCGTCTCCTCCAGCATGATATGGATCTTGTGGCCGTTCGGCGTGCCCCAGGTATAGAGATCGATCATTCCAGATAAAGTCCCCAAAGCCGCGATGGTTTCGCGGTCTTTTCAGTCCCATCCCTGTTCCCGGAAACAGTCTTGTGGATTTCCCTTGTCGTTGCAAGGCCGCTGGATTCCACGGCGCCGGGCGAATTTGTTTGCGCTGACGCGGTCGCGCAAGGATCATGCGCCCTCATTCACACAAAGACAGCGAAACAGCATGAACGACGGCAACAAACTCGCCAACGAAAGCGGCCTGCCACCGGCCAGCGGCTACTCGCAATTGATCGGCTACACGTTGCGCAATCGCGCCACGTCCTATGCGGAGCTGGAGCTGATCGTCGAGCCGAAGCATCTCAACCGGCTGAACGTGCCGCATGGCGGCGTGCTCGCGACCCTGATCGACACGGCAGCCGGCATCGCCGTGGCGCTGTCCAAGGGAACGGAGCAGATCGTGCCCTCCGTCACCATCTCGCTGTCGATGCAGTTCGTGGGCCAGGCGAAACTAGGCGACGTGCTGGTCGCGACCGGCCGGCACATCTCCGGCGGCCGCACCATCGCGCACGCAACCGCGGAGATCGCGACGCAGGACGGCAAGCTGGTCGCGCGCGGCGACGCGACCTTTCGCATCCTGTCCCAAAGACCGTAAGCCCCATCGTGGCTCGACATCAATTGTCGAGCTGCCGCTTTGCCGAGCCTGTCTCGCGCCCGGCGTGATATCGGCCTAGCGCAATATCAGGCGGCGCGCGTCAAATGCGCCGCATCCGCTCCCGGCACCGCGGAGACACGCCGCGGCTTCGGCGAAGGCAGACCCAGACCAAGCCGGGCATATTCGGCAGTCAAGCGACCGGTCAAAGCCAGCCAGCACATGCGCAGATCCGAAACCGCGCCATAGAACGGATTCACGCGGATCAGCGGGCGATTATGTTCGATCCACCAATGCGAGGTCACCGCCATCATCACCGCGATGCCGATGCCGCCGGCCATGAACCAGAGCAACTCGAACCAGATCGACAGAGCCGTTCCACCCATGCCCGTCGCCGTCGCCAGATAGTGCATTCCGCGCGTCAGCGGATTGCGATGCGCATCCAGATAAGCGACCCAGAAGTCCCTATATGGCATACGCAGGCCTTTACGCAGCTCATCCATTGGCCATCACCGTCCCTTCCCAATGGCTACACGCCATCGACCCGACACGTACTCTAACCCCGCATTAATGTTTCGTCCAATCCAGATGTTTCAATTGCCCCTGAAATTTGCCGGACGTCTTTCCAGGAAAGCCTGAAGTCCCTCGCGATAATCGCCAGTTTCAACAGCGGCATAAGACGCCCTGATGATCTCGGACTCGGCCGCCGGCAGTGCGGCAACCGCTCTCTGTATCAGGCGCTTGTGATGGCGGTGTGACATCGGCGAACCGGCGGTGATCCGCCCGACGGCCGCCGTCAGCTCGGCCGGCAGATCCGCCGCCGTGCGCGCGATCACGCCGCGCCGCGCGGCCCATGCGGCATCGTGCAACTGCCCTTCCAGCAGCAATTCCAGCATGGTCGCCGGGCCCAGTATTTGCGTCAAAATCGATAGTTCCGGATAGGGCATGGCGACACCGACCTTCTGGATCGGAATGCCATAGCGGCTGTCTGTTGCAGCCAGTCGGAGATCGCACATGAGCGCGATTTCCAGGCCTCCGCCGACGCACAGCCCATCGATCGCGGCGATGGTCGGATGCCGGCAATCGCGAATTGCCAGCAGCGCCGCAAGCATATCCTGCCCATAGGCCTCCGCCTGATCGGCGGTGGCGCGCAGCGCGGCAAATTCCGCCAGATCGGCGCCGGCCGCGAAATTGCCGCCGGCGCCGCGGACGACGATACAGCGCAATGCGTCGTCGTCCTGCATATCGGCGAACGCATCGCGCAGCGCGCGCCACATCGCCAGGTTCAGCGCGTTGCGCTTGTCCGGCCGGTTCAAGATGACCCGCGCCGTGCTGGCCTCGCGCTCAATCAGAATTTCCGCCATTGGCACTCCCCCATCTCGACTGCCAGATGAATCGCCGGTATCGTCGGCCGTGTCGTCAGCAACCCGTCAGACTTCAGCCGGCGCTATCGAGATCAAGCTAGAGCAGGTGAATGCGCGATGAACAGCGCGGCCGCGCAGGAGGCCCAACGGGGATTTAACCCGGCGGCGAAAAGCTCTATGACCGACCCCGCCGGACAGACTCGAAGCCCGGCAGCAAGAGGAGCCCCATGACCACCTCCGGATCCAGCCTTTCCGTCCGCTTGCCCGCCACCGATCAGCGCCCGTCCGGCCCGGTCGTCGCCCGCATCCTGCTGGAGATCGGCGCCGTGCTCATGCGACCGAAAGATCCCTTCATCCTCACCTCCGGCCGCGCCAGCCCGGTCTATGTCGATTGCCGCAAGGTGATCGGCTTCCCGCGCGCCCGCGCACAGATCATCGGCCAGGCCGTCGACGCGATCTTCCGCGAGATCGGCGCCGAGAGCCTGGATGTGGTCGCGGGCGGCGAGACCGCCGGCATCGCCTATGCCGCCTGGATCGCCGACAAGCTCGGCCTGCCGATGTCCTATATCCGCAAGAAGCCGAAAGGCTTCGGCCGCAACGCGCAGATCGAAGGCGTGCTGCCGGAAGGTGCCCGCACGCTGCTGGTGGAAGACCTCGCCACCGCGGGCGGCAGCATTCTCAACTTCGTCAACGCGATCCGCACCGCCGGCGGCCAGGTCAGCCACGCCTTGGTCGTTTTCCACTACGGCATCTTCCCGCAGGCGGTGGAGGACCTGAAGGCGCAGGGCGTCAGCCTGATCGGCCTCACCACCTGGCGCGACGTGCTGCAAGTGGCCGGCGATCTCGGCACGCTCGATGCCAATGACGCCAAGGAAGTGCGCGCCTTCCTGGAGAACCCGGAAGCCTGGTCCCTGGCGCACGGTGGTAAAGAGGCGGCCGGCAAGGAAGCCGCCGCGAAATCCGCCTGATCCATTCCGCCTTCGTTACCGAGAGTTTCATCCATGACCACGCTTGATACCGCTTTCGTGCGCGGACAATTTCCGCCGCTCGCCGACGGCTGGGTGTTCGTCGAGAATGCCGGCGGCACCTATGTGCCGCGCCAGGTGATCGACCGCACCGTCGAATATATGAGCCAGACCCAGGTGCAGCCGAACTGGAATTTCGCCTCGTCCAAGCTGGCGACGGAGCGCATCACCCGCGGCAAGCATCTGATGGCGGAGTTCATCAACGCCGATCATGACGAGATCGTGCTGGGCCCTTCGACGACCATGCACGTCTTCCTGATGGCGCAATCGCTGCGCCGGCAGTTCCAGCCGGGCGACGAGATCATCGTCACCGAACAGGATCACGAGGCCAATGTCGGCGCCTGGCGCGAGCTGGCGGAGTTCGGGCTGGTGATCCGCGAATGGCCTGTCGACCGGGTGACCGGCGCGCTGATGTATGACGAGCTGGACAAGCTGCTGTCCTCGCGCACGCGGCTGGTCGCCTTCACCCATTGCTCCAACGTCGCCTCCATCGTGCATGACGTGCCGGCCTTGGTGCGAAAGATCCACGCGGCCGGCGCCCTGGCCTTCGTCGACGGCACCGCTTACGCGCCGCACTTCCCGATCGACGTGAAGGCGCTGGATTGCGACTTCTATGTCTTCAGCCTGTACAAGGTGTGCGGCCCGCACCAATCCGTGCTGTATGGCAAGCGCGCGCATCTGAAGAAGGCGCGCAACCTCAACCACCATTTCATCACCGACGACAACATCGCCTACAAGTTCCTGCCCGGCGGGCCGAACCACGAGCTCGCCGCCGGCTGTGTGGGCATGGCGGATTACTTCGACGCACTGCACGCGCATCACAAACTGGAGCCGGCGAATACGTTTCATGCGCGGCTGCGCCGGGTCTATGACCTCATCATGGAGCATGAGGCGCGGCTGGCCGAGAAGGTCGAAAGCTTCCTGCGCGCCAGGCCGGGCGTGAAGATCGTCGGCCGCAAGCCGTCGAGCGACGGCCGCATCGCGCCGGTGATCGCCTTCCACGTGCCGGGAAAGAAGTCCGCCGACATCGTCGCCAGGCTGAACGCCGACCGCATCGCCATCGGCCACAGCGATTTCTGGGCCGCGCGCCTGATCAGGGCGCTCGGCCTGACGGCGGAGGACGGCGTGGTCCGCATCGGCCTCGCCCATTACAATGACGACCAGGATGTCGACCGGCTCCTGACGTCCTTGGACCGGGCGTTGGCTTAGGCTTCACCGCAAGACTCGCAGGCGTAACCGGCCTGACATTGCGGGAACAGCGCGGGCCGGAGTAAGACTGCTCCGCTGTCCTGTGATCGGGGGACGTCATGCTCGAACTTCGCCCAGCCATCCGCCGTGCTGTGGTTTCCGCGGCCTTGCTGTTGCTGGCCGCCCTGCCGGCCCAAGCCGAAACCGTCAACCTGACCCTGCTGCTGGTCAATGATATCGACAAGATGGAGGGCGCCGGCCCGCGTGGCGGCTTCGCGCGCCTGGCCGGCGTGGTGGAGGCGGAGCGCGCCAAGGGCGGCAATCTGCTCTATGTCCATGCCGGCGACACCCTGTCCCCATCGCTGATGGCGGCCTTCGATCACGGCAAGCATGTCATCGAGCTGCTGAACATCGCACCGCCCGATGTCTTCGTGCCCGGCAATCATGAGTTCGATTTCGGCAAGGATGTGTTCCTTGAGCGCATGAGCGAGGCCAAGTTTCCGCTCTTCGCCGCCAATCTGCAGGATGCCGCGGGCCAGCCGCTGCCGGGCTTCGCCGCCACCAAGATGTTCGCGTTCGGCCCGGCGAAGATCGGGCTGGTGGGCCTCGCCGCCGACGATTCGCCGGTGAAATCCTCCCCCGGCGATCTCAAGTTCCTGCCGACGGTCGAAACCGGCATCGCCGAGGCGACCAAGCTGCGCGAGGCCGGCGCCGACCTGGTGGTCGCGGTGGCGCATGCCAGCCGTTCCAAGGAACGCGCTTTGTTCGACAGCCGCGCCGCCGACGTGATCCTGTCCGGCGACGATCACGACCTCAACATCTTCTTCGACGGCAAGACGCTGCTGGCGGAATCCAAGGAACAGGGCGAATACGTCACCGCCATCGATCTTGCCATCGATGTCGAGGAAAAGGACGGCCGCCGCACCGTGACCTGGTGGCCGAATTTCCGCATCATCGACACCGCGAAGGTGGAGCCGAGCGCGGCCGCCGCGGCCAGGACCAAGGAGTTCGAGGCACAACTTTCCAAGGAGCTCGATGTCGAGATCGGCACCACGGAGACGCCGCTCGACAGCCGCCGCCCCACCGTGCGCGGCGGCGAGGCCGCCATCGGCAATCTGATCGCCGACGCCATGCGCATGGCGGTCGATGCCGATGTCGCCATCACCAATGGCGGCGGCATCCGCGGCAACAAGGAATATCCCGCCGGCACCAAGCTCAAGCGCCGCGACGTGCTGAGCGAGCTGCCCTTCGGCAACAAGACGGTGCTGGTGGCGATGAAGGGTACGGTCCTGTTGGATGCCCTGGAGAATGGCGTCGCCCAGGTCGCGGAGGGCTCCGGCCGTTTTCCGCAGGTCTCCGGCTTGACGCTGGAGGTCGATCCGCGCAAGCCCGCCGGCAGCCGCGTCATCGCGGTGG
>DASZQC010000300.1:0-7919 GCA_035549815.1 Dongiaceae bacterium | reverse complement strand
GTCTATATGCGGCTGAACTACAATTCCTCCGCCGCGCAATCCAACATCCTGGCCAAGATCCAGGCGGTCAGGAGCGACCTGCCGGACGATATCGAGGACCCGAAGCTCGACATCAGCACCGGCGACGTGACGCAGCTCATTTATTTCACCCTGTCCAGCGACCAGATGGATTCGGCGGAGATCACCGACTATGCGAAGCGCGTGATCCAGCCGAAATTCTCGACCGTCAACGGCGTCAGCAAGATCAAGTATTACGGCGACCGTGAATTCGCCATGCGCGTCTGGCTCGATCCGCGCAAGCTGGCGGTGTTCCAGATCTCCGCCGCCCAGGTGCGCCAGGCGATCGCCAACAACAACTACCAAACCACTGCCGGCCAGGTGCGCGGCCAGTACAACAGCTTCGACATCGAAGCCAAGACCGGCCTGGAGCTGCCGGAGGATTACGGCGCCATCATCGTCGCCACCGGCGATAAGGGCATCGTCCGCCTGCGCGATGTGGCAGACGTGTCGCTGGGCGCCAAGGAAGCCGACGTGGTGGTGAAGGTGAAGAGCAAGCCCGCCATCCTGATCGGCATCGACCCGACGCCGCAGGCCAACCCGCTGGAAGTGGCGCAGGGGCTGAAGGCGCTGCTGCCCGACATCGAGCGCGACCTGCCGGGCGGCCTGCAGATGGAGATCGCCTACGACACCTCGGTCTTCATCGAGCGGTCGATCGAGGAGGTCATGCACACGATCATCGAGGCGGCGGTGATCGTGACCGTGGTCATCTTCCTGTTCATCGGATCGCTGCGGGCGATCGTGGTGCCGATCATCGCGCTGCCTTTGTCCATTGTCGGCGTCGCGGTGTTCCTGGCGGCGCTCGGCTTTTCCATAAACCTGCTGACCCTGCTGGCCATCGTGCTCGCCATCGGCCTGGTGGTGGACGACGCGATCGTGGTGCTGGAAAATGTCGATCGCCACATGAAGCAGGGGAAGTCCGCCTTTGTGGCGGCGATCACCGGCACGCGCGAGATCGCGGTGCCGGTCATCTCCATGACCATCACCTTGGGCGCCGTCTATGCGCCGATCGCCTTCACACCGGGCATTTCCGGCGCCCTGTTCAGCGAATTCGCCCTGACGCTCGCCGGTTCGGTCATCATCTCCGGCTTCGTGGCGCTGACCCTGTCGCCGGTCATGTGCGCCATGATCCTGAAGCCCGGCGGCGGCAGCCGGGTGCAGAAATTCATCGAGCACAATCTGGAGCGGATGGATCGCGGCTATCACAAGCTGCTGGGCGCGGTGCTGGGCCACCGCATCTGGGTGATGGTCTTCGCGCTGGTGATCTTTGCCTGCCTCTATCCCTTGTTCATGCTGATCAAGAGCGAGCTGGCGCCGCCGGAGGACCAGGGCGCCATCATCGTGCAGACGACGGCACCGGCCGGTATCAATCCCGACTATCAGGAATTCTACCACGACAAGGTGAACGACGCCTTGTCGAAGGTGCCGGACGTCGCAAGCTGGTTCACCTTGGCCGGCACGCCGACCCTGCGCCAGGGCACCGCCGTCGCGGTGATGAAACCGTGGGACGAGCGCACCGTCACCTTCGACGAGGCCTTCGTCGTCGCGCGGCGCGAGCTCAACAAGGTGGTCGGGCTGAAGGCCGCCGCCTTCTCCCTGCCGCCGTTGCCCGGCTCCGGCGGCGGCCTGCCGATGCAGTTCGTGCTGAGCACCACGCAGGATTACCGCGTGCTGGCGCAGGTCGCCGACGAGCTGGAGAAGCGGGCGCGCGAGAGCGGCCTGTTCAGCTACGTCGATCTCGATTTGCGGTTCCAGAATCCGACCGCGGTGGTGACCGTCGACCGCGACAAGGCCGGCGCCTATGGAATCAGCATGGCGGATCTCGGCACCGAATGGCTGACCATGGTGTCCAACGCCTATGTGAACCGGATGAGCGTGCAGGGTCGCTCCTACCGCGTCATCCCGCAGGTGCCGCGCATCGAGCGCCTGACCCCGGAAGCCCTTGCCAGCTATTACGTGCTGGCGCAGGACGGATTCCCGGTGCCTTTGTCCAACCTGGTCGACGTGAAGACCGAGGTGCGGCCCATCACCCTGACCCAGATGAACCAGTTGAACGCCGGCACGCTCAGCGCCTCGCTGGCGCCGGGCGTCACCATGGGCCAGGGCGTCGACTTCCTGGAGAAGAATGCGGCGGAGATCATGCCCGCCGGCTTCGGCGTCGATTACAAGGGCGAATCGCGGCAGTTCGTGCATGAGGGCTCCACCCTCATCGTCACCTTCGGCCTGGCGATCATCGTCATCTTCCTGGTGCTGGCGGCGCAGTTCGAGAGCGTGCGCGACCCGCTGGTCATCATGGTGTCGGTGCCGCTCGCCATCACCGGCGCGCTGCTGCCGCTCGCCTTCGGCCTCACCACGCTCAATATCTACAGCCAGGTCGGGCTGATCACCCTGGTCGGACTGATCACCAAGCACGGCATCCTGATCTGCGAGGTCGCCAAGGAGCGCCAGGAGAAGGAGAACGTGGATCGCCGCCAAGCCGTGCTGGAAGCGGCGACCGTGCGCCTGCGGCCGATCCTGATGACGACCGCCGCGATGGTCGCCGGCCTGGTGCCGCTGCTCATGGCATCGGGCGCGGGCGCAGCCAGCCGCTTCGCCATCGGCGTGGTCATCGTCTGCGGCCTCAGCGTCGGCACCCTGTTCACCCTGTTCGTGCTGCCGGCGCTCTACACCTACATCGCCTCCGACCACCGCAAGGCGGCGACGAAGCATGAAGAACAGCGCAAGGCGATCGAAGCGCTGCAAACCCAAGCGAAAGAAGCCTGATCATGGGCAGGTCCACCGAGCGGCGCCTGATGCGCCGCGCCTTGATCGTCAACAACGAGTTCGGGAGCGACTCCGCCTCCGGCCGCGCCGCCTGCGCCCTGCGGGACGAGCTGATCGCGCGCGACGTCGATGTCATCATGTCCCACGCCATGACGGACGCCGCCGCCATTGTCGCATCGGACACATCCTTGCAGGTTGTTGTCATCGACTGGGACCTGGAGGGAGACAACAAGCATGCCGGCGCGCGCAACCTGTTGAAGCGCATCCGCGAGCGCAACGCCGACATCCCGATCTTCCTCAGCGCCACGCGCAGCGATGCCTCCGCTATTCCGATGGAGGCCATGCAGCAGGCGGACGACTTCATCTGGTTGCTGGAAGACACGCCTGATTTCATCAGCGGCCGCATCCTGGCGGCCATCGACCGTTATCGCCTGACGGTGCTGCCGCCGATGTTCGGCGCCCTCGCCCGCTTCACCCGCGTGCACGAATATTCCTGGCACACGCCCGGCCATTGCGGCGGCATCGCCTTCCTGAAGCATCCGGCGGGCCGTGCCTTCTTCGAGTTCTTCGGCGAGGAATTGTTCCGCTCCGACCTCTCCATCTCGGTCGGCGAATTGGGCTCGCTGCTCGACCACAGCGGCCCGATCGGCGCCGGCGAGCGCTACGCCGCCGGCGTGTTTGGCGCGCATCGCACCTATTACGTCACCAATGGCTCATCAACCTCGAACCGCGTCATCCTGATGGCGAGCGTGACGCGCGACCAGATCGCCTTGTGCGACCGCAACTGCCACAAATCGGCCGAGCATGCGATGACCATGTCGGGCGCGATCCCGACCTATCTGGTGCCGGTGCGCAACCGCCTGGGGCTGATCGGCCCGATCCCGCAGGACCGGTTGACGCCGGCGGCGATCAGGAAATCCATTCAGCAGAACCCGCTGGTCAAGAAGGGCATCGACCCGACGCCCGTGCACGTGATCATCACCAACTCGACCTATGACGGGCTCTGCTACAACGTCAAGCGGGTGCAGGAGCTGCTGGGCAAGAGCGTCGACCGGCTGCATTTCGACGAGGCCTGGTACGGCTATGCGCGGTTCAATCCGATCTACAAGAACCGCCATGCCATGTTCGGTTCGCCGGACGATCACCCGGAGGATGCGCCGACCATCTTCGCGACGCATTCGACGCACAAGCTGCTCGCCGCCCTGTCGCAGGCCTCCTACATCCACATCCGCGACGGGCGGCGGCCGATCCCGCATGAACGGTTCAACGAATCCTTCATGATGCACGCCTCCACCTCGCCGCAATACGCCATCATCGCCTCCAACGATGTCAGCGCGGCGATGATGGACGGGCCCTCCGGCGTGGCGCTGACCACGGATTCGATCCGCGAAGCGGTGGCCTTTCGCCAGACCATGGACCGGCTGCACGCCGATTTCGCCAGGAAGGGCGACTGGTTCTTCAACGCCTGGCAGCCGGACAAGGTGCGCAGCGGCAAGCGCGGCAGGGCAATTCCGTTCCACCAGGCGGAAGAGCAGCAGCTCGTCACCGATCCGGATGCCTGGGTGCTGCATCCGGGCGCGGCCTGGCACGGCTTCGCCGGGCTGGAAGAGGATTATTGCATGCTCGACCCGATCAAGGTGTCGGTGGTGACGCCCGGCGTCGATGCCAATGGCAGGCTGGCCAAGACCGGCATTCCGGCCAGCATCCTCACCAAGTATCTGGATCAGGTCGGCATTCAGGTGGAGAAGACCACCGATTTCACCATCCTGTTCCTGTTCTCCCTCGGCATCACCAAGGGCAAGTGGGGCACGCTGGTGAATGCGCTGCTCGATTTCAAGGCCGACTACGATTCCAACAGGCCGCTGGAAAGGTGCCTGCCCAAGCTCGTGGCAGGCACCGGCACCGCCTATGCCGGCATGGGACTGAAGGATCTGGCGACGAAATTGTTCGCCGCCATGGGCAAGCTGAAGACCACCGAGAACCTGGCCCGGGGCTATTCGCTGCTGCCCAAGGCGACGATGAGCCCGGTGGAAGCCTATGAGATCCTGGTGAAGGGCCAGGTCGAGACGCTGACCTTGGACAAGATCGCCGGCCGCAGCGTCGCCACCGGCATCGTGCCCTATCCGCCCGGCATTCCGATCCTGATGCCGGGCGAAGAGGTTGGCGCGGCGGACGGGCCGATCCTCGGCTATCTCAAATCGCTGGAGGCGATCGACCGGCTGTTCCCCGGTTTCGGCCACGATACCCATGGCGTCGAGAACCATGAAGGCACCTATCACCTCCAATGCCTGCGCAAGCGCGGCAAGTGATATTCGGAAGGAGCTTCAGATGGCTGCGTCCAAAAGCAAAATGAATGTGTGGCAGCTCACCATCCTGACCGCGGTCAACATGATGGGCTCCGGCATCATCCTCCTGCCGGCAAAGCTGGCCGAGGTCGGCACCATCTCGATCTTTTCCTGGCTGATCACCGCCGGCGGGTCGCTGGCGCTGGCCTATGCCTTCGCGCGCTGCGGCATGCTGAGCAAGAAGCCGGGCGGCATGGGCGGTTATGCCGAATATGCTTTCGGCAAGGCCGGCAATTACATGGCGAACTACACGTACGGCCTGTCGCTGGTGATCGGCAACGTCGCCATCGCGGTGACTGCGGTCGGCTATGGCACCGTTCTGTTCGGCACGACCTTGACGCCGATCGGCACCTGCATGTGGACCATCGTCCTGCTCTGCGTCACCACCTTCGCCAATTTCGGCGGCGCCCAGATCACCGGCCGCATCGGGTCGGTGACCGTGTGGGGCGTCATCATCCCGACCATCGTCATATCCATCATCGGCTGGTTCTGGTTCAGCGCCGACACCTACGCCGCGGCCTGGAATCCAAACGGCCTGCCCTTCATGACGGCGGTCGGCAGCGCCATCTCCATCACGCTCTGGGCGTTCCTGGGCCTGGAATCGGCCTGCGCCAACGCCGATGCCGTGGAAAACCCGGAACGAGACGTTCCGATCGCGGTTCTCGGCGGCACCATCGGCGCCGCCATCATCTACATCATCTCGACCAACGTCATCGCCGGCATCGTGCCCAACGCCGACCTCGCGGCAAGCAGCGCTCCGTTCGGCATTGCCTACGAGCTGATGTTCAATGCGACCGTCGCCAACATCATCACCGCGTTGATGGTGATCGCCTGCATCGGCTCGCTGCTCGGCTGGCAATTCACCGTGGCGCAGGTCTTCAAGAGTTCGGCCGATGTCGGCTATTTCCTCCCGGTCTTCGGCAAGGCGACGGCAATCGGCGTTCCGATCATCGGCATGCTGATTCTATTGGCGGCTCAACTCGCGCTGGCCCTCATGACCATCAGCCCCGAATTGAATGAGCAGTTCGGCCGGGTCGTGAACCTGGCCGTGGTCACCAACCTGGTGCCCTATGTCATGTCGATGGCGGCCCTGATCACCATCCAGAACGTCTCCGGCGTGCCGCGGGACAAGGCGCTGGTCACCAACATCGTCGCCATGATCGCGACGGCCTACAGCTTCTATGCACTCTGGAGCTCGGGCACCGAGGCCATCATGCTGGGCGGCATCTGCGTCTTCCTGGGCTGGACCCTGTTCGGCTTCGTCAGCGCGCGGTTCTATCGCCGGGAGCTGGCCGCACAGGTCGCCAATCCCGGCAAGTCGCTGCAGGCTTAGATCCGGCGCCTTGATGAGGATAGCCCATGGCGCCGCCCGCTAGGCCGAAGGCGACCCGGGCGGCGACATCCGGACCGCCGCTGCTCGAGGCGCTCGGCATCCGGCCGCGTATCGCCTTTCCCTTCGCGCCCGCGAAGGCGGTGGCGACCCTGCATTATCTGGCCGAGATCATGTCGTCGCCGATGCGGATCGAGCATCCGCTGCTGCGGCTGAAGGCGGTCATGGCGGTGCTGTGGATCGCCGACATCCGGCATTTCCAGGCCGCGCAGCGCCCCATCACCGGCACGCGCTGGCAGGCCTATCCGCAAGGCCCGGTGCCGACCGACATCATCGCCCTGATCAAGGGCGACCCGCTCTGGCTGGCCGAGCTGCCGGAGACCGAATATGCGGCGCCGTTCGAGGTCCGTGGCGAGTGCATCGCCCGCAATCTGCGGGTCCGGTTCGCGCACGACCCCAAGAAGCTGCTCAGCCCCTCCGAGCGCGACACCTTGAAGAAGGCTGTCGTCACCGGCAAGGACCTCAAGCGCACCAGGCGCCAGACCGCCATGCGCGGCGAGGCCTATCACTTGACCCCGCTCTATGAAATCATCCCGTGGGAGCTGATGCTGGCGCCCAAGATGCGCACGCAAGAAATCATCGGCAAGCTCGCGGCGAGTGCGCGCAACACCGCGCTCTGAGCTAGAAACCGGCGCGGCCTTTCCGGACCAGCGTGGAGAAGTCCGGCGATGCATCGGCCGCCCGCGCCGCGTCGTTGATATGGGCCTGCGCCTTCAACTGGTCAAACGGCAGATCGCCCGCCAATCGGCCGTTCTGATAGGCGAACTCGTCGCCCTTGCCGTTCAGCAGCAGGCGCCAGTCCCACGGCGCCGCCGCAGCACCCGCCACCGCCTGGGTGTGGATGCGGATGTTGGTCGTGCAATTGCTGGTGATCGCGTTGTAGAAAACCGGCTGCCCGTGCATCTCGTTGGCGACGCGCAGATAGTCGAGGAAGATTTCCCGCGCCGCCTCCGGCGAAGCGGTGGTGCGATAGAGATAGACCTCTTCTCCGACGCGGTAGTTCGTGCGCAGGCGGATCACGTCGCGCTCGTCGGCGATGATATAGATCAACTCATACTGCCGGAAGAAACCGCGCAGGGCGGAATATTCCTCGCCCACTTCCTTGCGCGTCTCCACCGAGAAGGCGACATGGTCATGATCGCCGAACTGGAAGCTCACGATCGGGTGGGCGATCCAGGGCGAGCCCCAGAAGGTGATGAACAGATCGGCACCGCGGATCTCGCTGAGATCGTAGTTTCGCGTCTCCCAATGCGGCGTGTAGTCGGTCTCGGTCCGGTATTCGAAGTTGCGGACATTATGGATGGTGACTTTGTCGCCCTCGATCTCCGCCCAGGGCGTCTGCGTCACGTCGCCCTGCCAGTCGC
>DASZQC010000299.1:0-4879 GCA_035549815.1 Dongiaceae bacterium | reverse complement strand
GCGCGACCGCCGCGTGGCGGAGGCGATCGAGATCGTCAGCCTGACCGGCCTGGAAAAGCGCAGGCCCGGCCAGCTTTCCGGCGGGCAGCAGCAGCGCGTGGCCCTGGCCCGCGCCATCGTGACGCGGCCCGACATCCTGTTGTTCGACGAGCCGCTGTCCAACCTGGACGCCAAATTGCGCGAGCGGGTGCGGATCGAGATCCGCGAGTTGCAGACGCGCCTCGGCATCACCTCGATCTACGTGACCCATGACCAGGACGAAGCCCTGGTCATGTCCGACCGCATTGTGGTCATGAACAAGGGCCGCATCGAGCAGATCGGCGAGCCGGGCGGCATCTACCGCCGGCCCAAGACCGCTTTCGTCGCCGATTTCCTCGGCCTCGCCAACATTGTCGACGGGACTTTAGATGGCGGTGGCCGGGTCACGACGCCTTTCGGCGTCCTGCAGGTCGCCGACGCTGCGGATGTCGATACGCACCAGGTGAAGATCTGCTGGCGGCCGGAAGACATGAAGTTGGTCGGCGCCGGGCAGAACCGCATCACCGGCACGGCGCGGCATGTCATTTTCCGCGGCAACGTCACCGAGGTGCGGCTGGAGGTGAACGGCCAGATCCTGCGCGCCCAAATCGACAGCGATCAGCAGATCCGCGACGGCGACACGCTGAGCTTCGGCCTCGCCGCCGACAAGATCAGGATCCTGGCCTGATGCCGCCGCGGATCGGAACCTTGTTGCTTCTGATCCTGCCGGGCGCGGGCTTCATCGCGCTGTTCTTAGGGATCGCGCTCGGCATGACGGCGATGCAGAGCGTCGGCCTGCTGTCCTTCGTGCGGCCCGTCGGTTTCACCTGGGAGTTCTGGGCCTCGCTCGCCGACAGGCAGTTCCTCGATTCCTTCCTGTTCTCGCTGCGGGTCGGCATCGGCAGCGCCTTCTTCACGCTTCTGCTGTCCTATCCGCTGGCGCTCTATCTGCGCCGCCGCGCGACGGGCGCCTGGATCCTGGGCGCGATCCTGAAAGTGCCGCTGTTCGTGCCGGCCCTGGTCGCGGCGTTCCTGATCGTCAACACCATGGCGTTCCACGGTGTCATCAACGGCGTGCTGATCTGGCTCGGCATCCTGCAAAGGCCGGTGCGCATGCTGAACGACGAGTTCGGCTGGGGCGTGCTGGCGATCCAGGTGTGGAAGAACCTCCCCTTCCAGATGGTGATCATCACCTCGGTGCTGGCCACCATCCGCAACGATCTGGAGGATGCGGCGCGCAATCTGGGCGCCAATTGGTGGCGGGTGATCTGGCACGTGATCCTGCCGCTGTCGATCCCCGGCATCCTGATCGCCGTGGCGCTGGTCTTCATCATGACCTTCGGCGATTTCGCCATCACCAAGATCGCCGGGCCGGTTTATCCCTCCTCGCTCTCGGTGCTGATGCACACCAGCGCCTTCACCCTCGGCGAGTGGAACAAGGCCGCCTGCATCGGCGTCGTCATCATCGTCACCTCGCTCTTGTTCGTCGCGCTCTACGCCCGCATGGCGCGGCTGCTCCAGGGCGCGTCATGAGCACGATGGCCCTGTCCTCTCCGCCGCGGCGCAAGCGCCTGCCGCTCGCGATGTTCCTGTCGTCACTGATCGTCGCGCTGCTGCTGCTGTGGACCGGCGTGCCGCTGCTGATGGCGGTGCTATGGTCGCTGGTCGACCCGGACAATCCCTGGTCGCATCCCGATTTCCTGCCGCCCTCCCTCTCCTGGGCGCAGTGGGAGCATGTGTTCGAATATAGCAGCATCGACCGCGCGGTGATCACCAGCTTCACCATCGCGCCTCTGGCGACGATCCTGTCCTTCGTCCTGTCGATGCCGACGGCCTATGCGCTGGGGCGGCTGAAGTTCCCGGGGCGCGAGCTGCTCAAGATCCTGATCCTGCTGCCCGTCGTGCTGCCGGGCATGGTGGTGGCCCTGTTCCTCAGCCGCGTGTTCGACATGTTCGGCCTGTCGCAGACTTTGGTCGGGCTGGTGATCGGCCACACCTTGCTCGCCATGCCCTTCATGCTACGCATCCTGTCGACCGCGTTCGAGGCGATCCCGCAGGACGTGATCGACGCGGCGCGCAACCTGGGCGCCGGGCGCCTCGCCCTGCTGCGCCATGTGTTGACGCCGATGGTCCTGCCGGGCCTGTTCGCCGGCGCCATCTTCACCTTCATCACCAGCCTGGAAGAGTTCAACCTGACCTTCGTCATCGGCACGCCGAGCTACGAGACCATCCCGACGGTCCTGTTCGGCTATCTCGGCTACCACTTCATCCGCACCAATGCGGCGGTGGTGTCGATCATCCTGATGGTGCCGAGCGTCGTGCTGCTGTTCCTGGCGGAGCGCTATCTCAAGACCGATTATCTGTCATCGGCATTCGGCAAGATGTGACCACATGCAACAGAGGAGGCATGAGATGAAGCGGAGAACATTCGGCATCGCCCTCGCCGCCATGATGGCGGTGGGTGTCCCGGCCATCGCGGCCGACGATTACCTGAAAATGCCCTGGGACCAGGTGAAGGCCGCGGCGGAAGCCGACAAGAGCAAGGGCATCGTCTTCTATTCCTGGTGGGGCGAGGAATTCTGGCGCGACGCCGCCAAGGATTTCGAGGCGCGCACCGGCATTCCGGTGAAGGTGGTGATCGGCGACCGCGCCGCCAACATCTCCAAGGTGGTGGCGGAGGCGGCGCAGGCCGAAGGCACCATCGACGTGCTGCACACCGGCGGCGTGGAGATCAAGTCGCTGCTCGATGCCAAGGCGCTCTATGGCCCGCTGAAGGGCGTCATCCCGGATTCGGACAAGCTGGACCAGACCTTGTTCACGACCCAGGAAGGCTTCGCCACCGACGGCAAGCTGGTGCCGGTCTATCGCAACCAGGTCGGCTTTCTCTACGACCCGGAGAAAGTGCCGAACCCGCCGCAGAGCTGGGCCGAGTTCGTCGCTTGGCTCGACGCCAATCCCGGCCAGTTCGCCTTCAACGATCCGTCCAAGGGCGGCTCCGGCCAGGCCTTCGTGCAGACCGCTTTGCTGAACGTGCTGGGCGAGGACGGCAAGAAGTACGCCGGCGCGACCGAGGTCGATGCGGCCAACACGGCCGCCTGGACCAAGGCGTGGGACTGGTTCAACGCCAACGAGGACAAGTTCACCATCACCGCGTCGAACAACGATTCGATCGACCGCGTGAACCAGGGCGAGGTCGCCATGGCCGCGGCCTGGGACGACGACACGGCGGTGAATTTGGCCAAGGGCGCCTTGTTCAAGCGGGCGAAGCTCTACGTGCCGCAATTGGGCCTGCCCGGTGGCGGTGACACGTTGGGCATCCCGGCCAACGCACCGAACAAGGCCGCCGCGCTGCTCTTCGTCAGCTACCTGACGGAAGCGGAGACGCAGAAGAAGCTGAACGCGACGCTCGGCTCATACGTGGCCCGCACCGACTTCAAGGGCGACGCCGCGCTGATCCCCGAAGAGCAGCGGCAGAAGAACCAGCAGCCCTGGCTGCCCGGACCGTACAAGAAGCTCTATATCGAGCAGTTCGTGTCCGAGGTGCTGCAGAAGTAAGACGACGCAGCTCTCGTCCTCCGATCCCGGGCCAGCGATGGTCCGGGATTTTTGTTTTCGAAGGCTCCCAACGCCTCTCAAACCGTCATGCCGGGGCTTGGCATGACGCCGAGTGTATTGTTAGGACAGCGCCGACAGCGCGACGACCTCGCGCAAGGCGGGATCGAGCGCGACGCGCTTCGCCGCTTCGATCTCCGGCGCCATCAGGCGGTCCTGGTCCCAGAACCTGGTGTCCACGCGCAGCAGCTTGATCGCCTGCTGCAGCTTCGGGCTGGTTGCGACCGGCTTGCGCAACTCCACGCCTTGTGCCGCCGCCAGCAATTCGATGCCGAGGATGGCCGCCGTGTTGTCCGCCATGTCGTGCAGGCGCCGCGCGCCGTGCGTCGCCATGGAGACGTGATCCTCCTGGTTGGCGGAGGTGGGCAGTGAATCCACGCTGGCCGGGTGCGAGAGCTGCTTGTTCTCCGAGGCCAACGCCGCCGCCGTCACATGGGCGATCATGAAGCCGGAATTGAGGCCCGGGTCAGGCGACAGGAAGGCCGGCAAATTGCTCATCCGCGCATCGGTCAGCAAAGCGGTGCGGCGTTCCGAGATGGCGCCGATCTCGGCAATGGCGATGGCGATGCAATCGGCCGCCATGGCCACCGGCTCGGCATGGAAGTTGCCGCCGGAGACGATGTCGCCCTGGTCGGCGAAGACCAGCGGATTATCGCTGACCGCGTTGCATTCGCGCTCGATGACGTTGGCGGCGTGGCGCAACAGATCGAGCGCCGCGCCCATCACCTGCGGTTGGCAGCGCAGCGAATAGGGATCCTGCACCCGGTCGCAATCGATGTGGCTGGCGCGCAAGGCGCTGCCGGCCATCAAATCCTTCAGCGCCTCGGCCGCGGCAATCTGGCCGAGCTGGCCGCGTACCGCATGGATGCGCGGATCGAACGGCGCGTCGCTGCCCAGCGCCGCATCGGTCGACAGCGCGCCGGCGATCAGCCCCGCGCGCAGCAGGTCGTCGGCCAGGAACAGGCCGGTCGCCGCCAGGGCGGCCGAGACCTGGGTGCCGTTCAGCAGCGCCAATCCTTCCTTCGCCGCCAGTTCGATCGGCTTCAGACCGGCGATGCGCAGCCCTTCGACCGCCGGCATCGCCTTGCCCTTGTGGCTGACCTCGCCAATACCCAGCAAAGTCGCCGACATATGGGCCAGCGGCGCCAAGTCGCCGGAGGCCCCGACCGAGCCCTTGGCCGGGATGCGCGGATAAACCTCCGCGTTCAGCAGCGCCACCAGCGCCTCGATCACCGAGCGGCGGATGCCG
>DASZQC010000298.1:0-6027 GCA_035549815.1 Dongiaceae bacterium | reverse complement strand
TGAAGCGGATGTTCGTACCGACGGAATATCGCGGCCTCGGCATCGGCCGGGCGCTGGCGGACCGCGTGATCGCCGACGCGCGCAAGGCCGGCTATCGCCGCATGCGCCTCGACACCAGCCGGCGGCAGAAGGAAGCGATCGCCCTGTACGAAAGCGCCGGCTTCCGGCGCATCGGACCCTATTACGAGCTCAGTGAAGATTTGCGCGACTGGCTTGTCTTTTTCGAGTGTGACTTATGACAACCAAGATTGATTGCAACATGCATTCTCCGTCCCGGTGGCGCGCCGTTGCCCGTGCGCTGTCGCTCGAGCTGATCGATTTCGGCAACCTGCTGCTGCTGTGGCAGGCGCGCTGGCTTCAGCGCGCCCGCCTCGACCGCCTCAGCGACCACATGCTGAAGGACCTTGGCATCTCCCGCGCCGACGTGTCGCGCGAGGTGCGCAAGCCGTTCTGGCGGGATTGAACGTCAGCGCGGCGCTTCAGGGCCGGGCTGATGAGTCAGCCGATATCGCTTGGCAATGGCCCGCGCGACGCTCGATGAAGCGCGCCGCGCGGGAAGCGGCGGGCTCAGAAGCGGAAGCCCACGCCGATGGTGGTGTTGACGATGCCTTCATCCAGGTCGCGGTTGAAGGGGATGTCGTAGGCGACCTTCATGTTGAACAATCCGGCCTGGAAGCCGATCTCCGGACCGGCGAATCCGTCGTCCTTGAATCCATCGCCATAGAGGTAGCCGACATTGGCGCCGACATGCGGCTGGAAGTCCTGGTCGCCCATCAGGAAATCGATGCTGCCGGCGCTGCGGCCGCCGAAGCCGTCGTCGCGAGTGTCGAAATGATAGAAGCCCGCCTGCTCGACGCCGACGCTGAGGAACGGCAAAACGGCATAGTCGAGACCCAGATTGATGCCGCCCAGATGGCTGGTGTTGCCGGCTTCGTCTTCCAGGTTGAAGCCGTAGAAGATTCCGCCGCTAAACAGGCCGCGCTTCATCGCCGGTTCGGGGGCGGGCGCCGCGGCGACCGGCGGCACGGGTTCAGGCGCCGGCGCGGGTGCCGGCTCCGGCGGCGGCGCCGGTTGCTCCACCGCGATCTCGACGCGGCGGTTCTGCGCCTCGGGCACGCCATCGCCGGTCGGCACCGCAAGATCGGTCTCGCCCAGCGCCTCGCCGGTGATGGCTGTCACCGGCACGCCGAGGCTGACGAGCTCGTCCGCCACCGCCTGCTCGCGGCGCTCGGAGAGCGCCTGGTTGAAGTCGGCATTGCCCGACGTGTCGGTATGGCCGCGCACCGAAATGCGCGCGGAGCCGGTGGTCTGGAATTCCTGCGCCGCCGCGGCGATCGTCGCGCGTGCCTCGGAATCGAGCGCCGCTTGGCCGAGATCGAAATAGACCACGTAGCGTCCGGCATTGGCCTGCGCCACGAGCGTCGGATCGGAACTTGTATCGGTGGATTGTTGCGCCATCGCGGGGGCGGCCGCCAGCAGCAAGCCGACGAACGGCAAGAGCAGCAGACGTTTCATGATGTACTCCTCGGCCAGGGTTCTAAAATGCCCTCACACGAGAAACTGCCGCTCAAATCGGCAGAGATCGCGCCCCAAGAATGCGCGAAGTATCGCATGCGCCCGCGCGCCGGCGGAAGTCCGCAAGCGCGAAAGGGCGACGGAGATCATCCGAAATTGCAGGTGCAAATGAATAGGGTGCGCGGGCCCTACGCGCGATCGACGCGCGCGGCGTAGCAGCCCTGGCGCGCGTAGTGCAGATGCAGATAAGCCACCTTGCCGTTGCCGAACATGCGCGCGATGACCGGCTCCACGGCGGTGCCGTCGGCCACGTCAGCCTCCAGCATCATGCCACTTTGGTCGAAAGCACGGATGGAGAGCAGGCGCTTGCGGAGCTGCAGCGGCACTTCGGCAACCGATTCGTAGCGCTGCTCGCCCGGACGCACATAGATCGCGTGGCTGGCGCGGAACGGCGTGTCGGCATCCTGGTGCTGGTAATGGAGCAGGATCAGCTCGTCGCCCGGCGCCGCATCGGTGAGGCTGACGCGGCAGGGATAGCCCGGCCCGTCGGCGGTGAGGCGGCGCGCCTGGCGCTGCGCTAGCTCCGCATCGCTCATGGCGAACAAGGGCTGGAACTGCTCGGCCGGCAGGCCGGTGATGCGGAATGACATGGATCTCGCTCCAATCTGACCTGCCTGCAGCATGCGTCGGCGCGCCGGCGCCTTCACTCCGCTTCTTGCGCGCCCGGAAATCGCGCTCAGAAATCGAGGGGCGCGTTGTCGACCACCTCTTTCATCACGAAAAAGGTCCGGGTCTGGCGCACGCCGGGCAGGGCGATCAGCCGCTCGCCGTGCAGGCGGTTGAAATCCGCCATGTCCTGCACCCGGATCTTCAGGAAGTAATCGAAATCGCCGGCCACCAGGTGGCAATCGAGGATGAAGGCGAATTTGCGGATGGCGGCCTCGAAGGCGGCGAAGCTTTCCGGCGTCGAGCGGTCCAGCACCACGCCGACGATGACCAGGGCGCTGCGGTTGACCTTGGCCGGCGCGATCTCGGCGCGGATGGCGCGCACATAGCCTTGCGAGATCAGGCGCTGGGTGCGGCGGTGGCAGGTGGCCGGGCTGACATGGACTTTCTTCGCCAGATCGGCATTGGCGATGCGCCCGTCGGCCTGCAGCAGCTTCAGGATCTTGCGGTCGACGCGATCGAGCGGCGCAGGCGTGGAAGAAGCTTTCGCCATTTCGGTTATCCTTGAAAAAAAAGATCATCATATTCGGCCAAGTGTATCGTATCTTTCGGGAAATGGAGTATCTTTGAAAGCACCTCCGGCGCATCTGCTGCTACTGATGAAGCAGCCCGCCACCCAACCGGAGCCGCTGCGATGAACCTCGCGAAATTCCCTCGTTATCCGCTGACCTTCGGCCCGACGCCGATTGAAAGGCTGCCGCGCCTCTCGGCGGCCGCGGGAGGGACCGTCGAAATCTGGGCCAAGCGTGACGACTGCAATTCCGGCCTCGCCTATGGCGGCAACAAGCTGCGCAAGCTGGAGTACATCGTGCCGGACATCATCGCCTCCAACGCGGACACCCTGGTCTCGATCGGCGGCGTGCAGTCGAACCATACGCGCATGGTCGCGGCGACGGCCGCCAAGCTGGGCCTGAAATGCCGCTTGGTGCAGGAAAGCTGGGTGCCGCACGAGGATGCCGTCTATGACCGGGTCGGCAACATCCTGCTCACCCGCCTGATGGGGGCCGACAGCCGCATCGTTCCCGACGGCTTCGACATCGGCATCCGCAAGAGCTGGGAGGAGGCGATCGAGGAGGTGAAGGCCGAGGGCGGCAAGCCCTATCCGATTCCGGCCGGCGCCTCGGTGCACAAGTTCGGCGGGCTCGGCTATGTCGGCTTCGCCGAGGAAGTGCGGGCACAGGAGGCGCAGCTCGGCTTTAGCTTCGACTACATCATCGTCTGCGTCGTCACCGGCTCGACCCAGGCCGGGATGATCGTCGGCTTTGCCGCGGACAATCGCGCCGATCGCGTCATCGGCATCGACGCCTCGGGCACGCTGGAACAGACGCGGGCGCAGGTGCGGCAGATCGTCGACAACACGGCGCAGCTTGTGGAGCTGGGCCGCGCGGTGCGCGAGGACGAGATCGTCATCAACCCCGATTACGCCTATCCCGCCTATGGCGTGCCCTCGAAAGAGACCAGCGAGGCCATCCGCCTCGCCGCGCGGACCGAGGCGATGATCACCGACCCGGTCTATGAGGGGAAATCCATGCAGGGCATGCTCGATCTCATCAAGAAGGGCTTCTTCCCGAAGGGATCGAAGATCCTCTACGCCCATCTCGGCGGCGCGCCGGCGCTCAACGGCTACAGCTATACTTATCGTAACGGCTGAGTTCGAAGGCGCAGCAGCGCCATCAGGATGCCGCCGGCGATCAGGCCCCAGAAAGCGGCGCCGATGCCGAAGAAGCTCAAGCCCGAGGCGGTGGTGACGAAGGTCAGCACCGCGGGCAGGCGGTCCTTCTCTTCGGCCAGGGCGGCGGAGGCGGAATTCGCCAGCGTCGAGAGCAGCGCCAAGCCGGCCACCGCCTGGATCAGCAAGGGCGGCGAGGCGGCGATGAAGGTGGCGGCAAAGCTGGCCGACACCGCCAGCGCCACGAAGGCGATGCCGAACGACAGCGAGGCGATCCAGCGTCGCGCCGGATCGGGATGCGCCTCCGGCCCGGCGCACAAGGCCGCGGTGATGGCGGCCAAATTCACCGAGTGCCCGCCGAAGGGCGCGATCAGCCCGCTGACAATGCCGGTGGCGACGAAGGCCGGGCCGGGCTTCAGCTCATAGGCGTTGGCGCGCATCACCGCCAGGCCGGGCACGTTCTGCGAGGCCATGGTGACGATGAACAGCGGCAAAGCGATGCCGATGATGGCGCCCCAGGAGAATTCGGGCGCGATCAGCACCGGCTGCGGCCAGCCGCCGGCCAGCGCATCCGGCGGCAGATCCACCGCGAAGCCGATGATGATCGCGGTCACCAGCACGGCGACGGGCACCGCATAAAGCCGCGCGAAGCGCAGCGCGATGGCCCAGGCCAGGATGATCGGCAGCGCCAACTCCGGCTGCGCGCCCACCGCCTTCATCGGCGCCAGGCAGAGATCCAGCAGCACGCCAGCCAGCATGGCATTGGCCAGCGGCTTGGGGATCGCGGCGACGGCATTGCCGAACGGCCTGGCGAGGCCGGCAATGATCAGCAACAAGGCGGTCACCAGGAAGGCGCCGATCGCGACGGGAAAGCCGCCCTCCGGCATGCCGGTCGCGATCAGCAGGGCCGCGCCCGGGGTCGACCAGGCGATGGTGATGGGGATGCGGGCCCGCCAGGTCAGCAGGATGGTGAGCAGGCCGGTGCCGAGCGAGACGGCGAACAGGCCGGAGGCAGCCTGCGCCGGCGTTGCCCCCACGGCCGCATAGGCGGCCAGCACGATGGTGAAGGCGCTGGCAAAGCCGACAAAGGCGCCCAGCAGCCCGGCGATGACGGGCTGCAGCAGGCCGGCTCTGGGCAGGGCGGTATCGGACATGGGACGCGACCGAAAGGGCAGGTGGCGCACCATAACGTTGGCCATCCGGTGCCGTCACCGGACTTATTGTCGGGGGACACTTGCGGGACCGGCTGCGGGCCGGTAGAATACCGCCCATGCGCACGATCCGCACACACGCGCTGCCGACGCAGCGATTTTGGTACCGCTGGTATAAGCCGGCGGCCTAGGATCGCGCATATCTTGATCCCGAAAACAGGCCGCCCGCATCCGGCGGCCTTTCGTTTTGGATCAGCTTTTCCTTAGCGTTCGATCGTCAGATGTCCGGGCGGCCCTCAACAGAAAGAGGAGCCACCCCAATGTCGCAACGTATCGTTTCCCAGACCACGCTCTCGCGCGCCTTGCAGCGACGCCTGTCCATGCCCGTTCTCGACCATGGATTCGACGTGGTCAGCGATCCGCCGCCGGCCAAGCGCGTGCCGGAGCCCGAACAGGAAGCGAAAGGAGCCGACGATGCGCCGCAGACGTAAGCGGAGCTCGCGCTCCACCGGCGCGCTGCGGTTGTTCTGGGACACATGGTGGCGCAGGACGCTCATGCGCGTTGGAACTCCATGATCCAGTTGGTCTCCCGTGTCCGGCCGCCCGAATCTTTGCTCTCGGGAGAGAAGGCCTGCTCCCAGCGGCAGGACGCCGGGGCGATGCGCGACCAGAGGTACGTCACCTGGACGGAGCGGCCGTTACAGGTGTCCCGGCCGTGGAAACGGCCTTCGCCATTCTCAAAGCGGCCGAAGACCGGCGGGAAGAGAACGCCGGTCACGCTGTTGGCCCAGTAGATCGCCCAGTGTCGTTGCGCCGGGTCGAACAGGCGCACGGCCATGCCCTTGAAGCCCTGGGTCGGGAAGTCATGCTCCTCGACATTGCCCATGCCGTTCAGCACCGGCTGCGCGACGCAGGTGCCGGGGAATTCGTACCAATCGTCGGCGCTGCCGAGCAAAGTGCGCAGCC
>DASZQC010000297.1:0-5005 GCA_035549815.1 Dongiaceae bacterium | reverse complement strand
GATTGCCGAACACGCCGTTGAGGCCGAGGGCGCGGCCGAGCTTCGCCTGGTCGACGACCAGCAGCGACAGGCCGACCGGGTGATAGATCGCGGCGAACAGGCCGACGATGACGAGGGCCGCGCCGATCTCCAGCGGCGTGCGGGCAAGACCGCAAAGAATCGCGCCGACGCCGATGCCGATGAAGAACAGGGCCATCAGGCTGCGGCGGCTCCAGCGGTCGCCGAGCCAGCCGGCGGGCAATGAGCCCGCGCCATAGGCGATCAGCCCGCCGAGCGAGGCCGGCATCAAGTGGTCATAGGCAATGCCCCAGGCCGGCCCCAGCGCCAGCACCGCGGTCGGGAAGATCAGCATCACCAGATGCGTCAGCGCGTGGCCGAGATTGAGGAACGGCACCAGCAGGCGCGGCACGGCGGCGGCCGAGACGGCGGCGGACGGGGCGGCGGCGGTCCGATCCATGGGGGTCTGATCCATGGCGCATTGTCGCGCGAACGGTTCGCGGCTTACAATCGCGCCTATGCCAAAAAGTATCGAGTTTCGGCCAAATCCGACGGCCGGCCGCACCGGCGGCGCCGGCCGGCCGATCACGATCTTTCGCGGCGACTATCCGGCGGGCGCGCATCTGCCGCCGCACCGTCATGCGCGCGGGCAACTGGTCTATGGCGCGCGCGGCACCATGACGGTGACGACGGAGGCCAACGCGACGCGGCAGGGTGGCGCCTGGGTGGTGCCGCCGTCGCAAGCCTTGTGGATCCCGCCGCGCCTGACCCACGCCATCCGCATGACCGGCGCGGTCGAGATGCGCACGCTCTATCTGCGCGGCGATGCCGGAGGGTTCCTGCCGGATCATCCGCAGGTGCTGATCGTGGGGCCGTTGCTGCGCGAGCTGATCCTGCGCCTGATGGCGGTGCCGACCAAGCGCGACCGGAGCGGCCATGTCACGGCGTTGATCCTGGAGGAGTTGCGGGCGGCGTCCGCCTTGCCGCTGCGCCTGCCGATGCCGCGCGATTCCCGACTGCTGCGCCTGTGCCGCGCGTTGCTGCAAGAACCTGGCGATCAACGCAAGCTGACGCAACTGGCGCACGTGGCCGGCGCCAGCCCACGCAGCCTGGCGCGGCTGTTCCAGGCGGAACTCGGCATGAGCTTCACCGCCTGGCGGCAACAGGCGCGGCTCCTGGAGGCATTGCGGCGGCTCGGCGATGGCGAGCCTGTCACTACGGTGGCGCTGGACCTGGGCTACGCCACGCCCAGCGCCTTCACCTACATGTTCCGCCGCGCCCTCGGCGTGCCGCCGAGCCGTTTCCTTGCCGTTGCCCGCGCCGGCGGCCGACTGGCCTGACCTCTTCTCGATAGAATTTGGCAAACTATCGACTGCGGGCACCACGCATTTCCGTAGGCTGAGCGCACGGACAATGGTGGAGCGCGATCATGAAGCTTTGCAACAAGCGGACCCTGCTCGAGATGAGCTGGCCCGACGGATTGAGCCATCAATTCCATCCGGTCTGGCTGCGCGAACGCAGCTTCGAGGAAAGCGCCAAGGACAAGACCGGGCATCGGCTCTACGAGGCCGCCGATCTGCCGCTGGATCTGGAAATCCGTCACGCGGAGATCATGGATGGATCGGCTGTCGGTCTGGAATTCTCCGACGGGCATCGCTGCCGGTTCGAACTGCAGGACCTGCGGCACGCGATCGAACAGCTCCTGCCGGATGATCTGGTCGGCAACAGGAAGCTCTGGCAGCGGGAGTCCTGGCCCGGAAGTTGGCGGGACATGGCGGATATCGCCGGCACGCCCTCAGGCTTGCTGGGGTTCTTCGACGATCTCGCAACCTTCGGCGTCGCCTTGGTGCGCGGGCTCCCGATCGAGCCGGATGGTCTGCGATGCCTGACCGACCTGATCGGACCGATCCGCGAGACCAACTGGGGCGGCATCGCCGACATCCGCTCCATCAAGGACGCCTACTGTCTCAGCATGACCGGCCGGGCGCTGGAGCCTCATGTCGACAACCCTTATCGCCTGCCGCAGCCGGGCTACATCTTTTTGCATTGCCTGCGGAACGACGCGATGGGCGGCGAATCCGTGCTGATCGATGGGTTCAACGTGGCGACCAGGTTGCGGCGGGAGATGCCGCGGCACTTCGAGACGCTGTGCGTCATGCCGGTGGCGTTCTTCTATCGCGACGACGAGGCGATCCTCGAGCATCATGGGCATTTGATCGAGCGGCGGCCGGACGGCGCGCTCGCGCGCGTCATCTTCCATAACCGGTCCGATCAAGTGCCGGCGCGCGATGTCGAAAGCCTCGACGCCTATTACGCGGCACGACGCGCCTATGCCGATCTCATCTGGTCGCCGGAGATGCAGGTGACGTTCAAGCTGGAGCCCGGCGAGGCCTATGTCGTCGACAATTACCGCATCCTGCATGGGCGCACCGCCTTCAACCTGGACACCGGCGAGCGATACTTGCGCCAATGCTACATGGACCGGGACATTGTCTCGAGCAGGCAGAAGGTCATGATCCGGCAGACTACTCCGCCGCCGTGACCGCGTCCTTCGCCGGCAGCGGTTCTTTCAGCGGGTCGATCATGGAGGGCAGCAAAGCACTGACCCGTGTTCCTTTGCCGACTTCGCTCTCGATGGCGAAGCGGCCGCCATGCAATTCGACCAGCGACTTCACGATCGGCAGGCCGAGGCCGGTGCCCTGCTGCGCGCGGGTCATCGGGTTGTCGACCTGGCCGAAGGCGGCAAGCGCTGTCGCGATATGCTCGGGCGGAATGCCGATGCCGGTGTCGGTCACCGACAATTCGATCATGCCCTCCGGCGCCGGCTTGGCCGCCAGCGTCACCTGGCCGCCCTGCGGCGTGAACTTGATGGCGTTGCCGAGCAGGTTGATCAGGATCTGCTTCACCGCGCGCTTGTCGGCCCACAGCAGGCCGATCTCCGGGTCGATGCTGCGCACCAGCTTGAGGCCGGCGGAGCTGGCGCGCTCCTGCACCAGGCGGGCGCAATCCTCGAACAGCTCCGCGACCGAGACCGCGTCCGGATGCAGATCGAAGCGGCCGGCCTCGATCTTCGACAGATCGAGGATGTCGTTGATGATGGACAGCAGATGCTGGCCGCTGGAATGGATGTCGCGGGCATATTCGCCATAGAGCGGCTGCCCGATCGGCCCGAACATCTGCATCTTGATGATCTCGGAAAAGCCGATGATGGCGTTCAGCGGCGTGCGCAGTTCGTGGCTGACATTGGCCAGGAAATCGGACTTGGCGCGGTTGGCGATCTCGGCCTGGCGCTTGGCTTCGCGCAGATTCTCCTCGGCGCGGATGCGCGGGGAGGCGTCGGTGATGAAGGCGACGATATGCGCGATCTCGCCGGAAGCATCGACGATCGGGTTCACATGCATGTCGTTCCAGAACGGCTTGCCGTCCTTGCGCTGGCTGCGCAGCATCAGATTGGCGGCGCGGCGCTGCACCAGGGCACGCTCCAGCCGCTCGGCCTGGTCCGCCGGCGTGCCCTTGCCTTGCAGGAAGCGCAGCGGCGAGCCCAGCACCTCCTGCGCCTCGTAGCCGGTGATGCGGGCGAAGGCCGGATTGACATAGAGGATGGAGACTTCCGGCGAGGCGTCGCACAAGGCGACGCCGATGGTGATGGAGGAGAGCGCGGAGGCCAGCACCGCGTTGCGCGCCATCAGCGCGCGTTCCTCCGCGGATTGCTCGATTGCGGAACGGCCGGGCACCGTCGGGCCGGGGGCTGCCCAATTCAGGATCGCCGGGTCGACCAGCAGCCGGTAATGCGCGCCTTTGGCATCGTGCAGGGCGATGCAGGCCAGGCGATGGCCCTCCATGTTGGGCAAAGCGGGCCAGATCAATTCATGCGCCGGCAGGGTGGCGATGGCGGTCAAGGGCCCCAGGCGCCCGCCGCTGCGCTGGGCCCAGGCATCGAAGACGGCCTGCGCGGCGATGCCCGGCCGCAGCACGTCGTCCAGCGTCACGTTGCGCACGCCAATCTCGGCGCGAAAGGCGGCGCTGGCGCCGATCAGGCGGTCCTCCCGGTCGAAACCGGCGATGGCGATGGGCAAGACCGACCAGGGATCGGCGGCGGACGGCGCGACGGCATGGATGCGCGCGACGTTGCGCAGGCGCCAATTCGCCCACATGACATAGGCGCCGTAGAGCGCAAACGGCAACAGCACCGCGATCGCCGCGACCAAAAACAAGGACGGGGCGCTCATCGTCACCGGCGCGCTTCCTGCATCATGGTTATGCGGCCTATCCCACCAGAGCCGTCGCTGATCGTCGTTGCCGGCCTATGTCGATTGGCCCTGCCGCCGGCGCGATGACGTTCAGACGTGCGATATTGTTCCCGATTCGACGGCAAAAGTCATGACTTGACGGGCGCGGACTTTATCCGAACCGCACAAACGGAGGTGTGGCCGCGATCACAAAGTCGGTCAGGTCTCGCTTTTTTCTTTTGCCGGCACCGGCGTCCGGACTGCCCATTTGGCCAGGCGGGAGGCGCGGAAATCCCGCCAATCCTCCTCGATGCGGGCGGCCCAGTCGCGCGCCAGAAGGCCGAGGCGGCGGAACGGGTCGGCATTTGCGGCAAATGCCATCAGCGCGTCGATGGTGGCGGCATTGTCGCGCCCGGCGCAGCGCAACTGCGCCCAGGCGGTCAGCTCGCCCATCGACCAGACCACGGCCTCCAGCGCCGCCGCATCGGGATGAGCGGCTTCCAGATCCAGCTTGTCGGCGCTGGGCTGCAATTCGCGCAAGGTGAAGCTGCGCCCGCCGATCTTCACCGGCGTCAGGAAGGCGGGCCCGACCGCCTGCATGCGGTTCTCGATCTCCACCACGCGCTCGGCCTCGCTGCGGAAGCGCGGCTGGCGCTGCGCGACCTGCGGCAGCAGGGTGGAGCCGGTCTGGCATTTGAGATCCACCAAAGCGGCGCCGTCCGGCCGGCCGCTGCCGCGGATCAGCACCACATAACGGGGCAGGCCGAGCGCGCCCAGGC
>DASZQC010000296.1:0-9332 GCA_035549815.1 Dongiaceae bacterium | reverse complement strand
GCATAGAAGGTCGAGGCGCCGAGGGCCAGCAGGACCCAGCCGACCTGGCCGGCTTCCGGCAGGCTTCCTTGCGGCAGAACGATGAGCGCGACGCCGACAAATCCCGCGACCACGCCCAGCGCGCGGACGAGGTCGAATTTCTCCGCCCGCAGCGCGACGATCAGCACATAGGTGAGGAGCGGCGCCATCGGGATCATCAGGGTCAGCACCGCGACCGGCAGGTGCGGCGCGGCCCAGAACAGCAGCGGGCCGGGGACGGTGAAGCCGAGCAGGCCATTGACCAGATAGTTGCGCAGGTAGGGCCATTGCAGGCGCGGATAGCGGCCGAGGGCGGCGCAGATCATCAGCAGCAATAGGCCGCTGCCGATCGTCTCCCAGATGATGAGGCCCAGCGGGTGCGCGCCGTTCAGCCCGGCGATCTTGGCCAGCGTGAAGCCGAGGCCCCACACCGTCCCCATGAAGAGCAGCGCCAGGGGACCGGCGATGAGGCTGGACGGCGCAACCGCGCGCGACAGGACCAAAGGCTTGCTGTCGTCGGGCGGCATAATCAGCGCCGATCCTGCAGTTCGAACAGCGCATACATCGCCCGCTGATAGGCGCGGCGCAGCGCGGGCAACGGGAATTTCCGCAGCGGCCGCGCCAGCAGCGGCGAGGGGCGGAAGCTGTCGTCGCCGACCAGGCGATGCGCCAGCAATTTGCCGCAATAGGTGGCGAGCGCCACGCCCACCCCGACATAGCCCAGCGCGTAATGCACTGTGTTGTCGTCGACGCTGCCGACATGCGGCGTGGTATCGAACGGCACGCACACCCAGCCGTTCCAGAAATGCGTCACTTCGATACCGGCGAGGATCGGGAACATGTCGGCCAGGCGGCGTTGCAGCCAGGCCTTGCGCTCGGCGCGGCTGCCGGCCGTATCCTCGATGCCGCCGCGCGCGCCGAACAGGATGCGATGATCCGGCAACAGCCGGTAATAGAAGACCAGGTTGCGGGTGTCGTAGATCGGCAGGGTCGTCGACCAGTTCAACTGCGTGCGCTCGGCCTCGGTCAACGGCCGGGTGACGATGATGTTGGACAAGGCGGGCAGCAACCGGCCGGCGATCGCCGGATGCAGCCGGTCGCCGGTATAGCCGTTGCCGGCGATCACCACCTGCTTGGCGATGACCTTGCCGCCGGGCGTCTTCAGAACATGCCGCTTGCCGTCGCGCGACCAGCTTTGCACCGCCGATGCGCTGTGCAGCTTGGCGCCCGCGCGTTGCGCCGCGCGCGCCAGTCCACGCGCATATTTCATGGCATGCAGCGCGAACCCTTCTTCGTACAGCAGGGCGCCGTACGCCTCCTTGCTGATGAGGAAGCGCCGCTCCAGCGCGCTTTTATCCAAGAACTCCGTCCGCACGCCGAACTTCTGCGCCATGAAGCGATGATCGTGCTCCATGGCCTTCACGCGGTTCGGCAGATGCGCCAGGTCCAGCAGGCCGTCCGGCGTCGCGTCGGCGTCGATCGCCTCTTCGCGCAGGAGGTTGCGCACCAGGCGCACGGCGTCGCGCGACTGGTCGAAGATTCGCCGGGCCTCGTCCTCGCCCCACTTGTCGATCCAGCTCTGCATGTTGGACTTGCCGATGCCGAGGGTGGAAAAGCCGCCGTTGCGGCCGCTGCAACCCCAGCCGATCTGGTTTGCCTCCAGCACATGGGCGGAGATGCCGAATTGCCTGCCCAGGTGGAACGCCGTCGACAGCCCCGTATAGCCGCCACCGATGATGGCGATGTCGACCTCCATGTCGGATTGGATCGGCGGCGTGTCGCTAACTTCATTGCCGGCGGTCGCCGCCCAATAGCTGTCGACGTGCCGCTGTCCGGGCGCGTTCGGATCGATGATGTTGATGGCCATGCGTCCCCTCTATCGGCGGCACCATAGCGGGTCGGCGAAGGCCAGGCAAAAGGGACCAGCCGGTCCAAAATTACCGCGTCGGGCCAATGGTTTGATCGAGCCCATGACTTGATCAGGCGAGCGGCTTGATGCAGTCCGGATCGTCGTTCTTCACGCTGTTGACCCTGGGATCGACGCGGTAGCAATCGGTCAGCGAAGCGGGATAGGGCTTCAGCAGCGCCTGCAATTGATCGGGCGGCGTGTCGGGGGCCAGCCAGGCATCCTCGGCTTCGGCCGGCAGCATCACCGGCATGCGTTCATGGATCGGCGCGATGCGCTCGTTGGCGGTGGTGGTAGCGATGGCAAAGCTGCGCAGGATCTCGCCGTCCGGCTTGCGCCAGGCGTCCCACACGCCGGCGAAGGCGATGCCGGGCCGGTCGGTCGGCACGATGCGCCAGGGCAGCTTCACCTTGGCACTCTTGTCCTGCGACCATTCGTAGAAACCATCGGCCAGCACCAGGCAGCGGCGCCTGGCGAAGGAATCGCGAAAGGTCGGCTTCTCGGCGATGCTTTCCGAGCGCGCGTTGATGAGCGGCGCTGACTTCGGCATCTCTTTGCTCCAGCGCGGCACCAGGCCCCAGCGGAACATCTTCACCGCGCGCTCGCCCTTGTCGTCGATGCCGATCACCGGCGCCTCCTGCGTCGGGGCGACGTTGTAGCGCGGCTGCAGATTGAGCCCGGTGGCGACCCGGAATAATTTGCGGATCGCCTCGGGCGGGAGGGTCACGGAATATCGGCCACACATGCTTTCAGTTTCACTCATTCTGGCGCTAGGATGCGCACGATAATCGATGGAGGCTGTCCTGTCGCAAGCTTTGGCGCAGCGCATGACGGTGGCGGTGGGCGACATTACCAAGCTCGACGTCGATGTCATCGTGAATGCCGCGAACGAGCGGCTGCTGGCGGGCGGCGGCGTCTGCGGCGCCATCCATCGCGCCGCCGGGCCGGAGCTGGAGATCGCCTGCCGCGCCATCGGCCATTGCCCGACCGGCTCCGCGGCGATCACGCCGGGCTTCGGATTGAAGGCACGTCACGTCATCCATGCGGTCGGCCCGGTCTGGCAGGGCGGCGGCGCCGGCGAGGAATCGCTGCTGCGCGGCTGCTACACGGCCGCCCTGTCCCTGGCCGCGGAAGCCGGCGCGCGCGAGATCGCCTTTCCCGCCATCTCCACCGGCATCTTCGGGTATCCGCTGGAGCAGGCGACGCGCGCCGCGATCGACGCCGTCGCCGCGTGCCTCGAGCGCCAGCAACAGCCGGAAAGAGTGATCTTCTGCTGCTTCGACGCGGCCGCGGCAACCATTTATCGCAAAGCGCTGGCGGAAAGGCTGTAGGCTGGGCGCTTGCAAAATCTGTGCGTGGCCTCATAAATACTTGGCGGATTTGATCAATTGATAGGGCAAAAGACCGTAATGCAGGTATCGGCGGGTCGGGGGCCTGTGAACTGATTGCATCGACGGTGAATTGATGTCGCAAGACGATACAGGCGGATCGGACTCTGGTGATTCGCAATCCAGCGGCTCGGACCAGGATAGCGCCCCGGCAGGACGCCGGATGGACCCGCGACCGCTGGACGATCTGAGGACGACGCAGGAAGCCTCCTATGGCTTCGATCCGGCGATCGTGCAGTCGCCGCGCATCCATCGGCTGCACGCCTATTGGCGCGAAAAGGCCGGCGGCGGCATGCCATCTCGGGCGGAGTTCGACCCGGTCGATGTGCGCGATCTGCTGCCCAACCTGATGATGGTGGACGTGCTGGGCCAGCCGCCGCGCTTCCGTTATCGCCTGGTCGGCACGCGCGTGGCGCAATATACCGGCTTCGATTTCACCGGCCGCTACCTGGACGAGATGGTGTTCCAGGGCCGCGACTTCATGGACGAATGCTATGGCCGCGTGCTCAGCGAAAAGCGGCCGGTCTTCGGCCATTACGCCTGGCTGGTCCGCTCCCGCCATTTCGGCCGCTGCGAGTTCGGCCTGTTTCCGCTGTCGGACGACGGCAGGCAGGTCAATCGCTGCGTCTCCATCGAGGATTACGAGCGCATGGAGCGCGACATCCTCGCCTTCGGCCACCAGAAGGCGACCTTGCAGGCGGGCTCTAAAGGTTAGCCGGCCAGGACACGGCGTCGCATCCGGTTGCCAGCGGCCGGAAATCCCCGTATTGCAATGCTTTCCCGACAGATCCGGAGACGTTCCGATATGGACCGGCCCATCGCCTTGTTCGAACTTGCCACATTGTCGCGGGCCGAGCGCGACCGGCTGCTCGTCCGCTCGGAAGCCGATCTGGCGGTGTTCGAGGAACGGGTGAAGCCGATCATCGAAGAGGTGCGGCGCGACGGCGATGCGGCGCTGGCGCGGTTCGGCGCCCGCTTCGACGGCGCAACGGGCCTGTCGGCCGATGCCATTCGCACGCCGGAGGCGGAATTCGACCAGGCCTTCAAGTCGGTCTCGCCCGAGGTGATCCGGGCGCTGGAATATGCCGTCGACAATGTGCGCCGCTACCACGAGGCGCAGTTGCCGGAAGAGATGTGGATGAAGGAGATGCGCGCCGGCATCTTCGCCGGCGAGCGCTGGTCGCCGATCGATTCCGTCGCCTGCTACGTGCCGCGCGGCAAGGGCTCGTTCCCCTCCGTTGCGGTGATGACGGCGGTGCCGGCAGTGGTCGCCAAGGTGCCGCGTATCATCATCTGCACGCCGCCGCTGCCCGACGGCCGCACCGATCCGGCGACGCTCGTCGCCGCAAGGCTCGCGGGTGTCGGCGAGGTCTATCGCTGCGGCGGGGCGCAGGCGGTGGCCGCCGTTGCTTACGGCACGGCGACAGTGCCGCGCGTGGTGAAGATGGTGGGGCCGGGCAGCCCTTATCTGGTGGCAGCGAAGAAGCTGCTGGCGCACCGCATCGACCCCGGTATCCTGGCCGGGCCGTCGGAATCCATCATCCTGGCGGACGAGACGGCGGACGGAAGGCTGGCCGCTCTCGATCTTTTGATCGAGGCGGAACACGGCCCGGATTCCTCCTGTTTCCTGGTCACCAGCTCGCGCAAGGTGGCGGAAGATGCGCGCGGGGCCATTCCCGGCTTCTGGGCGCAGATGTCGGAGCAGCGGGTCGAGTTCTCCTCAACAGTGCTGAAAGGTCCGCAGGGCGGCATCATCTTGGCGCCGGACTTCACTGCCGCGTGTGAGTTTGTGAATGATTACGCACCGGAGCACTTGACCATCCACGCGCAAGACCCTTGGCAGCACATGGGCAAGATCAGGAATGCCGCCGAAATCCTGCTCGGCGACCGCACGCCCAACACGCTGGCCAACTTCGTGCTGGGTCCAAATGCGGTGCTGCCGACCTCGGGCGCTGCCAAGACCAGCTCCGCCTTGAGCGTTTATGATTTCATTAAGCGCAGCTCGGTCGCCTATGTGACATCGGCCGGCTATGCGGAAGCGGCCTTGCATGCGGGGCGCTTGGCGACGTATGAGGGGTTCGACGGCCATGCCAACGCCGTCTCGGCCACCCGCGACCGGCTATTCGGCAACAGCAGATAGTATTTTCAGTATTGCATCATGAAGATCGGCCGACGAACGCTCATCGGCTCGGACGGAACGCTGCTCGGCGTCGGCGACAAGATCGCAGCCCCCGAAGCCCTCGGCCGCATCAGCAACGAGACGCGGCGCGTCTATGACCTGTGGGTCCATGCCGGCCGGCCCGACAGGCTGCCGAGCCTGGCGGATTATCCGCTGCAGCAGGTCGCCGATCTCTTGCCCTCGATCCTGATCGTCGACGTGCTGGAGGGACAGCACGATTATCTCTACCGGCAATGCGGCGCCTTGGAGATGCAGGTGCGCGGCGAGAATCCGATCGGCAAGACCGTGCGTCAATCCCACCAGGGCGAGGTGCTGGATTTCGTGCTGGAAAGCTATGACCGCGTGGTGGCGAGCGGCGATGCCCTGATCGATTTCTCCATCGATATCAACCGCGACCCCAGCTATGTGGGGACCGAGGCGCTGCTGCTGCCCTTCTCCACGGTCGGCGTCGCCGTCACACAGGTACTCGGCTACATCCACTACGTGGAAGCCGGCGGCAAATCGACGCCGTCGGAGTAGGCCGCTCTCGCTCTTTTACGCTTTCGTCATGGTTGCGCTTGGCGCGACCATCCACGAGTCTGTCAGTGACAGCTCGATCCTGCCCATAGAAACTCGTGGATAGTCGGACCAAGTCCGACCATGACGATTGAGTGCGAGGGGACTATAATGCCTTCGGGTCCAGGAACCGCCGCACCACGTTCTCGGTGATGCGGCTGACGTTGTTGTCATAGCGGTTGTGCGCCAGCGATCCCGCCCAGGAGATCGAGCTGACTGAGAATACAGCGCCGCCCTTCGGCGTCTCGAAGAACACCATGTCCGCCTTCACCATCGGGCAGGTGTCGCCGTTGATGGCGGAATGGGCGTGGTTGAACTCCTCCTTGACCCAGTGATAGCTGGCGGGGAATTCGCTGGCGGTGGCCACGATCAGCGCATGCGGCGGCGTGCCGAGGCTGAAATCGGCGCGGTCCAGCTCCCAGCCCGCGGCGCCGCCGCCGATGGAGCCGAAATCGCCGATCTTCTCGCTCTCGTCGACGCCCTTGAAGATGAAGGATGCGCGCGGGTCGCGGCTGGCCTGCGTGCGATCATACCAGCCGGCATAATCGAAGCCTTGCGCGGTGAAACCGGCGCCGCACAGCATGTTGGGCGGGCGGCCGTTGCGCCGCCACAGGCCGGAATATTCGCCGGTGAAGGCCATGAAATTCTCGCCGGTCTCGGTCCACCAGGCGCGCATGCCGTCTTCGGAGCGGCGGTGCTCGATGACGCCGGGCAGCTTCGGATGCCAGGCGATGCGCCAGTAGAAGCCGTTTGCGCCCAGATACATCAGGCGCCCGCCCTGGTTGGTATAGTCCTGCACGCCGTCCAGCATGCGCTCGCTGTAATATTCCGGATGCGTGCCGGTGATGACGCATTTGTAGGGCTTCAGCGCCGCGACGCCGTCTTTCTCCAGCTCGGCGTCGGTGATGATGTCATAGGCGATGCCCTTCGCTTCCAGCCAGTCGGTGATGTGGGTGTCGGCATTGAACTGCCAAAGGTCGGTCTTCGGCCGCATGTTGAGGATCGGCCGCAAAGCGGACGAATGGCTCACGCCGCTGCCGTCATTGTGATTGTCGTAGGTGGAGAGGCCGAGCGAGACGTTCTCTTCCATGAAGACATCGGCCGGCGAGAAGGTTGTGAAACGCGCCGAGCTCAATTCATCGAAATGCCACGACGTGCCCATCTGGTGGTTGGCATAGGCGAGGTAGCTCGCCGTCGGCACGAGGAAGGCGAGCTTTGCCGTCGCCTTGCCTTTCGGCGGACAGACGAAGATCGGGGTGAACTCCTCCAGCGCGCCTTGCGTCAGATGCAGGCAATAGATGCCGCTCTTCAGGCTCTTCGGCAGGCGCAGCTTGAAATCGGTTTCCCAGCCGCAATCGTAGAGATCGTCGTCGTGGAAATGGATCGCGCCGTAATGCTCCGGCTTGTGCGTCCAATTGTGCTCCGACCCGTCCCAGTTCCAGCCCGTCATGGCGCGGGTCGGCAGGTTCACCGTCTGGCCGTTGCGCCGCTTCGGCCCGCGATCGATGATCGAGATGCCGGGGATGTCGCGCGAGAAGTCCCAGCTCGCCACCGATTGGCGCGCAGTCAAGGCGCCGCGGCCGCCCGGCGGGGTCAGCAGCGCCTCGATCTTCAGCGCTCTGCCAAAGATCGCGGGCGAATCGATCTTGCCGTTGAAATGCGCGGCCGCTTTCGCGCCGTCGTTCCAGGCTGCGATCAGGAAACGGTTGGCAGCATCGGATGCATTCGCCTTGCCCTTGACGGTCCAGCGCTGCTCCAGGCCGCCATAGGGCAGCGCGCGATGGGCGGCCAGGGTCACTTGGCCGCTCTTGGCGTCGAAGCTGGCGGCGATGCGATACCAATGGCGTGACAGGAATGGCTCGGACAAAGCGACCGGCGCGCTGTCGCCGACGCGCAAAGCAAGGCGGCCCTTCTCATCGAGGTAGAGCGCGTAGCCGGTCCCGGTCGCCGCATCCCAATTGCCGAGGATGCATTGCGCCTCGCCCTTGTCGATCCAGGTCGGCCAGATGAAGGCGCTCACCGAGAAAGAAGCGAGGGCGAAGCCCTTGCGGTCCTTGACCACGACATAGGAGCCGCAGGGGATCGGCTGATAGCGGCCCGCATGCTGCGTTTCGGGCACGCCCTTCACCGGCTCCAGCTTGAAGCCCGGTCCTTCGTCCGAATCGTCGCCGCAGATCACGCGCACGAATCGCGCGCGATAGGCTTCGCTGCCGGGTGCGCTGACCTTGACCTGGATCTCGTCGCCAGGGCGCACGCTCAGCTTGTCGGTATAGGCGAGCAGACGTTGCATGATGATCTCTTGCAGAACGGATTACAGAACCGGGCAGTCCTTGCCGGTCATTTCCTTCCAGCGGGCGCGGAAGCAGGCCCAGACGGCCTCGTCGTGATCATGGAAAGTACGAGACCGGTCGATCTCGACCTTGGTTCCGCGCCGCGGCCCCAGCTTGCCCAAGTGCCATTCCTTGTGCGGCACGGTGCAGAAGATCATCGTCTTGCCCCGCACAAAGCCCCAGCGCATCAAATCGAGTAGGCGGTGCAGATCGGCGCTGTGATGGCCTTGCGGCTTGCGCTTGAATTCCTCGCACAGGTCGGTGCGGCTTTGGTCGATGGACAGCATTCGTGAAGAACCCCGAGACTCAGGCTACGGACGTCGGTTACTGGCGCCACGCATCATAGAGAGCCTTCAGACCGGCTGTCGAGCCGTCGCGCGTTATGCCGGAGCCGCTCAGGATATCGTTGGCGAGCTGCTTGCCCAGCTCCACGCCCCATTGATCGAAGGAATTGATGCCCCAGAGGATACCGAGCACGAAGGTCTTGTGCTCATAGAGCGCGATCAGCTTGCCGAGGTGATAGGGGTCGAGCTCGCCGATCAGGATGGAATTGCTCGGCCGGTCGCCGCTGAAGGCGCGGTGGGTCGACAAGGCGCGCGCCTGCTTCGACTTCATGCCGGCCTTGCGCATCTCAGCCTCGGCGTCCTTCGCGCTCTTGCCCAGCATCAGCGCCTGGCTCTGCGCCAGGAAGTTCGCCGTCAGCAGGCGATGCAGCTCCGGATGGCCCGACCTATCGCGCGCCGGCAGAATGAAATCGCAGAACACGCGCTGCGTGCCCTGGTGGATCAATTGATAGAAGGCGTGCTGGCCGTTGGTGCCGGGCTCGCCGAACAAAACCGGGCCGGTGGCGCATTTCACCGGCTTGCCGTCGCGCCGCGTGCTCTTGCCGTTGCTCTCCATCTCGAGCTGCTGCAGATAGGCCGGCAGCCGCGCCAGGTCCTGCGCGTAAGGCAGCA
>DASZQC010000295.1:0-1613 GCA_035549815.1 Dongiaceae bacterium | reverse complement strand
CCATCCACGAGTTGGCCTGCCACCCCCGAGTCTGGCCCGTAGAAACTCGTAGATGGTCGGACCAAGTCCGACCATGACGGCGGAGTATTCGAGCGCGCACAGCCATCCTCACTGCCCCACCTGCGCGGCACCTTTGCCTTCGGTCTCCTGCCAGCGGCCGGATTCCTTCAGCGCCTTCGCCACTTCGGGCGGCATGTAAGTCTCGTCATGCTTGGCCAGTACTTCCGCGGCGACGAACTGGCCGGCGGGATCGAAGGCGCCCTGCACCACCACGCCTTGCCCTTCGCGGAACAAATCCGGCAGGATGCCGCGATAATTCACCTGCACGCTCGCCGTCAGATCGGTGACGGAGAAGGCGATCACGCCATCGCCCGCGCTCTTGTCCACGCTGCCGGTTTCCACCAGCCCGCCGATGCGGATCTGCTGCCCGGCGGCGGGCGCCTGTTTGGCGATGTCGCTGGGGCTCAGGAAAAACACCAGCTCGCTGTCCAGCGCGCGCAGCACCAGGAACGCCGCGAGGCCGAGCACGGCGACGCTGGCGAGCACCAGGTACAGGCGCAGCCGCTTGCGGTTCATGCATCGTCGCCGAGGTTGGGGTCGGCCTCGGCCAGGCGCTCCAGCGCCCGCTCCGCCGCGCGCAGGCGCAACCAGCTCGACAGCGTGAAGCCGATCAGGATCAAAGCCGCGGCGGCATAGGCCGGCCAGACGAATTCCGCATAACCGCCCATCTGGAAGTAGGTCGAGATGCTGTCGCTCATGGCTAAGCCGTTCCCGTGTCAGCGCGCGTAGACGGCGCTGCGATGGCGCGCTTCCAGCAGCATCGCCTTCATGCGCACGACCAGCAGCGCGAAGAACAGGAGCTGGAAGCCGATCGCCATGACCAGCAGTGGCCACAGCATGGCGGGGTCAATGCTGGGCCCATCCATGCGCATCAGGCTCGCCGGCTGATGCAGGGTGTTCCACCAATCGACCGAGAACTTGATGATCGGCAGGTTGATGGCGCCGACGATCGCCAGCACCGCCGCCGAGCGCCGGCCGCGCTGCCGGTCGTCGAACGCATGGGTCAGCGCAATGTGACCCAGATAGAGAAAGAACAGCAGCAGGAACGAGGTGAGCCGCGCATCCCACACCCAATAGGTGCCCCACATCGGCTTGCCCCACAGCGAGCCGCTGGCCAGCGCGATGAAGGTGAAGCCGGCGCCCAAAGGTGCCGCCGCTTCCGCCGCGATGTCGGCCAGCGGATGGCGCCAGATCAGGGCGACCGCGCCGCTGACGGCCAGCAGCAGATAGGTGAACATCGCCATCCAGGCCGCCGGCACATGGATATACATGATGCGCACCGTCTCGCCCTGCTGGTAGTCGGGCGGCGAGCCGATCAGCGCCAGATAGAGCCCCAGCGCCAGCGCCAGGATCGCGCCCAGGCTGAGCCACGGCAGCAGCCGGTCGGCCAGGCGCAGGAAGCGCCCGGGATTGGCAAAGCGATGGAGATTCAGGCTGATGGCCATAATGGGGCCTCTTATACAGGCCCCCCGCCCGCCATGACCAGAAGCCTCGGGCGGCCCTCCGGGCGCCGATGGTCGCACGCACAGAACCGTGATCAAAAAAGTGGGGGG
>DASZQC010000294.1:0-1955 GCA_035549815.1 Dongiaceae bacterium | reverse complement strand
TCTATGTCCTGACCGGCAACAATCCGGCGACCACGACCATGTCGGTCTATGCCCGCCAGCAACTGGTCGATTTCCAGGATGTCGGCTACGGCTCTGCCGCGGCCACTTCTCTGTTCCTCATGGTCGCGCTCGCCACGACGATCTTCATCACGGTCGCGCGGGTCAACGTCGGCACGGCCGGGAGCCGCGCATGAGCATGCGACGGCTGCGCAAGCATCTCGGCCGGCTGGCCTTCTATCTGCTGGTCGGCGCGATCATTCTCTATGCGGTATTTCCGTTCTATTGGGCGATCGTCTCGTCGCTGAAAAGCGGCAGCAGCCTGTTCGAGGTGGAGTTCTGGCCGCGGCATCCGACCCTCGAAAACTACATCGCGCTGTTTCGCGAGCAGCCTTTCGCGCGCACGATCCTCAATTCCCTGATCGTCGCCGTCTCGGCAACGGCGCTGTCCCTGTTCCTGGCCCTGACCGCATCCTATGCGCTGGGCCGGATCGAGTTCCGCGGGCGCGCAGCGATGCTGTTCGTCATCCTCGGCGTATCGATGTTTCCGCAGATCGCGGTGCTGTCGGGCCTGTTTGCTTTGATCCGCGCCCTGGGCCTCTACGATTCGCTGGCGGGGCTCATCCTCTCCAACCTGATCCTCACCTTGCCCTTCGCCACCTGGGTCCTGACGACCTTCATGCGCGCGATGCCGCGCGAGTTGGAGCAGGCGGCAATCGTCGATGGCGCCAATGACTGGCGCATCCTGACGCGCGTGTTTCTGCCGATCATGGGGCCGTCGCTGTCGGCGGCGGGGATGTTGGCCTTCATCCTGGCCTGGAACGAGTTCCTCTTCGCGCTGACGTTCACCCTGTCGACGGAGCAGCGGACGGTGCCGGTCGCCATCGCGCTGATCTCCGGCGCCACCGCCTACGAGCTGCCTTGGGGCCGCATCATGGCGGCCTGCGTCATCGTCACGCTGCCGCTGATCATCCTGGTGCTGATCCTGCAACGCTACATCGTCGCCGGCCTGACGGCGGGCGCGGTCAAGGGCTAGCGCCGGTCGAGCTTGCGAATCAGCGGATCGTAGAGGCCGGCTGGTAGCAGGCGCAGAAGGCGCGCCGTCCAGGCCAGCCGCCAGGGGAAGCTGATATAGGCTCGCTTGGCGCGGATCGCCGCGAACAGGATGTCGGCCGCGGGATCGAGCGCGATGGACATGGGCTTCGATCGCTTCTTGCGCGTGTCGCGGCTGACGATGAAGCCCGGTGCTGCCAGGGTGACTGCGATACCTTTCGGTGTCAGATCGAGACGCAGGCTCTCGATATAGTTCATCAAGGCAGCCTTCGCGGCGCCGTAAGACGCCGCATGCGGCAGGCCGCGGAAGCCGGCGATGCTGCCGATGGCGACGATCTGGCCCGAACCTTGCCGCAGCAGGGCGGGCAACGCCGCCTCGACGACATGCGCCACGCCCATCACGTTGAGATCGAAGGCGGCGCGCATTTCCGTCGCGGTCAGTTGCTCCGGCGGCGTGCGGCCGCCGCCACCGGCATTGAGGATCATCCGGTCGATGCGGCCGTGACGTTGCAGGATGGAGTCGATGGCGGCGCGTACGGCGACCGCGTCGGTGACGTCGCAGGGCAGGGCCTCGGCGCTGCCACCTGTGGCGGCGATCTCCGTTGCCAGTTGCTCGAGCAGTTCGCGTCGACGCGCCATCAGCACGACATGCTCGCCATGCCGGGCGAAGCGCCGCGCCAGCGCCGCGCCGATGCCGGAAGAGGCTCCGGTGATCAGGGTGACGGGCTTGGCCGGCCCGGCCATCTAGTCGGCGATACGCTGCATGGTTTCGGTGATCGCGCGGTCGCGCTGCAGGCCGCGCTCGACGACCCGGAGCCCGCGGAGCGGCTGGCGTTGTCGGTGCTCGACGAGCTCGGGCCGGTGGACGTGCTCGTGCACAACGCCGGCATCGCGTCGAGGGGCGC
>DASZQC010000293.1:0-2877 GCA_035549815.1 Dongiaceae bacterium | reverse complement strand
TGTCGGCCCTTGCCGACATCTTGGCGCGGTCGAAGCCCGGCTTGCGCGTGGCGCCGCGCGCCGCGTCCGCTTCCACGCCGTCCGCGCTCATCGCCGCTTCTCCAAAGTCATGCAGCGCAATCGAGGCAGGCATGGAGAGGCCATCGGCGCATCCTTCTGTGGTGAGTGACAAGGCCTCGGCGCGCGCGTCGGCGTCTAACGCAAACAGCAACGCGCGGGGCTGGTTCCCGGCTGCAGGGAGCCGATATCGGTCATCGTCGATCGCATCGGCGTCTCGATGGGCGTCCTGTTCGATGCGCGTCGCAAGAGGCTAAGACTCGCGCCATTGGGGCGCAACCCAAACGTCGCCGGATCCGCGCGAAATATCCGTTCAGGGCGATGAAATTCCCATGGCCGTCGGAGATGCTCCGACTCCCGCATCCCTCTGCGATGCGTCACTCCATGTCGCGCGCCAATTCCTCCACCAGCACGCGGATGTTCTCGGCATAATCCACCGGCGCCACGACCAGTTGCACGCCGCCGGCCTGGAACGCCGCCTCCAGCGCAGGCGCCAGGCCATCGGCGCTCTCCACGCGGCGGCCACCGGCGCCGTAGCTCTCGAAATACTTGACGAAATCGGGATTGCCGAAGCTGAGGCCCCAATCGGGGAAGTGATCCACCGCCTGTTTCCAGCGGATCATGCCATAGGCCTTGTCCTCCAGGATCAGCACCACGAGGTTGAGCTTGAGGCGCACCGCGGTCTCCAGCTCCTGGCTGTTCATCATGAAGCCGCCGTCGCCGCAGACCGCCAGCACGCGGCGCCGCGGATGGAGCATCGTCGCCATCATGGCCGAGGGCAAACCGGCGCCCATGGTGGCCAGCGCGTTATCGAGCAGCAGCGTGTTGGCGACATGGGTGCGGTAATTGCGCGCGAACCAGATCTTGTACATGCCGTTGTCGAGGGCGACGATGCCGTCCTCCGGCATCACCTGGCGCACGTCGTTGACGATGCGCTGCGGCGTCAGGGGGAAGCGCGCCTCGTCCGCGCGGTCGCGGATCTTGTCCAGGATCTCGGTACGCAGGGCGCCGATCGCCGGATCGATCTGCAGCTTGCCCTCGATGCGGTCGGCCAGCAGCGCCAGGCTCGGCCCCACGTCGCCCACCACTTCCGCATGGGGATAGAAGACCTGCTCCACATGCGCCGGCGAATAGCCGACATGGATCACTTTCGGCCCCTTCGGCCCCATCAGGAAGGGCGGCTTCTCCACCGTGTCGTGGCCGATCGACAGGATGACGTCGGCGCGGTCGATGGCGCGATGCACATAGTCGCGCTCGCTCAAGGCCGCGGTGCCCATATAAAGGTTGGAGCCGCCGGCGATGGCGCCTTTGCCCATCTGGGTGTTGAAGAAGGGCAGCCGCGTGCGGCGCACGAACTCGGACAAGGCCTCGGCCAGGCGCGGGCGATTGGCGCCGGCGCCCGCCATCAGCAGCGGCCGGCGCGCGGCGAGCAGCATCTGCGCCGCGCGCTCCAAGGCCGCCGGGTTCGCCACCGGCAGCGGCACGTCATGCGGCGGCACCAACGGCGTGTCCCTGGTCTCCTCGCCCGCGATATCCTCGGGCAGTTCCAGCAGCACCGGGCCGGGGCGTTCCTCCATCGCCACGCGGAAGGCGTCGCGCACCAGGGTCGGAATGGAAGCGCCGGTCACGATCTGCCGCGCCATTTTGGTGATCGGGCGCATGACGGAAATGGTGTCGACGATCTGGAATCGCGCCTGGCGGCTGAACAGGATGCCCTTCTGCCCCGTCAGCATGATCATCGGCATGGCGCCGAGATGCGCATAGGCCGCGGCGGTCGTCAGGTTGAGGGCGCCGGGGCCGAGCGTGGTGATGCACACACCGGGCCGGCCGGTCAGCCTGCCATGGGTCGCCGCCATGAAGGCCGCCGCCTGCTCGTGCCGCGTCACCACCAGCTCGATGCGCGATTTGCGCAGCGATTCGACGACGTCGAGATTTTCCTCGCCCGGCACGCCGAAAATTCGGTCGACGCCCTCATTCTCCAGCGCCGCCACCAACAGGTCGGATCCCTTGATCATGCTTCCCTCGATACCTTGTTCCGCGCAGCCTAGCTTCGCCCGCGCGGCAAGGGAACTGCCGGTCAAAAGCGGCGCAATTTTGAGCGCCGACGGCGACAAAACGATGACCCGGGCGAACATAAGCCGCGACCGGGTGTTCCATTCTCATCGAGCTTGCCTGAAACATATGGAGGCGCCTCATGAAGAGCACCCTCTTTATCGTCGGCCTGGGCGCCGGCCTGTTGCTGGCCGCGGGTTCCGCGGCCGCCGCCGGGGTCTGCACCGCGGAGATTGAGAATCTGGAAAAGACCCTGGCCACCGCTGATGCCGGCATGGGGCCGACCGGCACAGGAACCGGCACGGATGCCGTCACCGGTGTCGCGCCGGGCGCGGTCCAGGAGGAGCACCCGCCCACCGACGTGATGAACCAGGCGGCGGAAGGCAAGGCCACGTCGCCGGACGATGTGTTGCAACAGAACCAGGGCGCGCCGACCGATTCCGACGCCGCCGAGGCCGGCCAGATGAGCACGGCGGCGGGCATCGACGAGGCCACGGATTCGTTGCAGCGGGCCAAGGAGTTGGACCAGAAGGGCGACGAGGCCGCTTGCATGGCAGAGATCGCCAAGGTCAAGGGCGCCCTCGGCTTGCAGTAGCCAGGCCTGCGATAAGGCGGCCTGCTGTGGCAGCTAGTGGCGCTGGTGGCGCTCGCCGAAAGCGCGGCGCCGCACGTGGCCGGGCGCGATCTTGCGCGCGTAGGCGCCGCGCACGTGCTTGCTGATGAAGGTGCTGAGGCCCCGCCCCTGCGCGGCGAGCTGCTTCATGCGCT
>DASZQC010000292.1:0-2631 GCA_035549815.1 Dongiaceae bacterium | reverse complement strand
TCGTATTCGTCGGCCTCTTCGACCTTCACCTGCACCAGGTCGCCGGCCTTCAGCTTGGTCTCGCCGTCCAGGTACACGTTGCCGTCGATCTCCGGCGCGTCGGCGGGCGAGCGGCCGGTGGCGCCGTCTTCGTCGACCTCGTCGATCAGCACGGGCAGGGTCTTGCCGACCTTCTTAGCCATGCGCGCTTCGCTGATCTGGCGCTGCGCTTCCATGAAGCGCTCGTAGCGGTCCTGCTTGTCGTCCTCGTCGACCTGCTCGGCGATCTCGTTCGCCTTGGCGCCTTCGACCGGCTCATACTTGAAGCAGCCCACGCGGTCGAGTTGCGCCTCGTGCAGCCAGTCCAGCATCTCATCGAACTCGGCCTCGGTCTCGCCGGGGAAACCGACGATGAAGGTCGAGCGGATGGTGAGGTCGGGGCAAATCTCGCGCCACTTGGCGATGCGGCCCAGCACCTTTTCCTGGTTGGCGGGGCGGCGCATGGCCTTCAGCACACGCGGACTGGCATGCTGGAACGGGATATCGAGATAGGGAAGGATCTTGCCCTCCGCCATCAGCGGAATGACCTCGTCCACATGCGGATAGGGGTAGACGTAGTGCAGCCGCACCCAGATCCCGAGCTTGGACAAAGCCTCGCACAGTTCTGTCATGCGCGCCTTCACCATCTCGCCGCGCCACTTGCTTTCGGCATACTTGATGTCGACGCCGTAGGCGCTGGTGTCCTGCGAGATGACCAGCAGCTCCTTGACCCCGGCGCGGGCCAGGTTCTCCGCCTCGACCAGCACGTCGCGCGCCGGGCGGCTGACCAAATCGCCGCGCAAGGACGGGATGATGCAGAAGGTGCAGCGATTGTTGCAGCCCTCTGAAATTTTAAGATAGGCGTAATGACGCGGCGTCAGGCGCAGGCCCTGCGGCGGCACCAGATCGACATAGGGATCGTGCTTCGGCGGCACCGCCTTGTGCACGGCGGCGACCACCGATTCATATTGCTGCGGCCCGGTCACCGACAGCACGTCGGGATGCACCGAGCGGATCGATTGCTCGTTGCCGCCCATGCAGCCGGTGACGATGACCTTGCCGTTCTCCTTCAGCGCCTCGCCGATCGCATCCAGCGATTCCTGGCGCGCGCTGTTGAGGAAGCCGCAGGTGTTGACGATGACCACGTCGGCGCCGTCATAGGAATCCGAGACGACATAACCCTCCGACCGCAGCTTGGTCAGGATGCGCTCGGAATCCACCAACGCCTTGGGGCAACCCAGGCTGACGATACCCACTTTGGGTGCCACTTTGGTCGCGGTCGCTTTCATCGGGTCCTAAAAGGATAAAGGGCGGCCCGTCGCCGCCCGAATCTGGGCGCGGTCGTATCCCGAAAGCTCCATTGGCGCAAGCGCTTGGCGCGCAGGGCTGTCATCCGGCGGGGGCAAATCGAAGGGAAGGGGCCAAGACTCTGATTTTCAATCAAAATACGACCGTCATCCCGGCCGAGCGCAGCGAGCACCGGGATCCACCCCACAGCCGCACGGGCCATTGGGTCCGGGGCACCGCTCCAGCGACGTCGCGGTGGTCCCGGGACAAATCCGGGATGATGCGCGAGTGGTGGCGAGACCACGTCTGTCCCACCGTTGTTCGCTTTACGGACTCGGCCCTGCTGCCTATAACCCGAATCGTTGTTAACACTCGATTTTGGCGGCGCGACGCATGTTCGACGTAAAGTGGATCAGGGACAATCCGGAGGCCTTCGACCAGGGCAGGGCGCGGCGCGGCCTGCCGGCTTTGTCCGGCCAGATTCTGACTCTGGATGCCAAGCGCCGCGCCGCGCAGACCGCCTGGCAGGAGATGCAGGCTCGTCGCAACGATTTGTCCAAGCAGATCGGCCAGTTGAAGTCCAAGGGTGGGGACGCCGCGCCGATCATGGCCGAGGTCGCCGGCCTCAAGGACAAGATGGCGACAGCGGAGGCGGAAGAACAGGCGCTGGCCAAGGAGCTGGACGCGCTGCTCGCCAGCCAGCCGAACCTGCCGGCCGCCGACGTGCCGGAAGGGCTGGACGAGAAGAGCAACCGCGAGGAGCGGGTGGTCGGCGGCAAGCCGAACTTCGCTTTCCCGCCAAGGCAACATTTCGAGCTGGGCGAGGCGCTGGGCCTGATGAGCTTCGAGGATGCGGCCAAGCTGTCCGGCGCGCGCTTTGTCGTGCTGAAGGGCGCCCTGGCGCGGCTGGAGCGTGCGCTGGCGCAGTTCATGCTGGATCTTCATACGACGGAGAACGGTTATACCGAGGTGGCGCCCCCCTTCCTGGTGCGCGACGAGGCGCTCTACGGCACCGGGCAGTTGCCGAAGTTCGCGGAGGACCAGTTCCGCACCACCCAGGGCTTGTGGCTGATCCCCACCTCCGAGGTGCCGCTGACCAATCTGGCGGCGGACGAGATCATCGACGAAGGCACACTGCCGCGCCGCTACACCGCTTTGACGCCGTGCTTCCGCTCCGAGGCGGGTGCCGCCGGCAAGGACACGCGCGGCATGATCCGCCAGCACCAGTTCCTGAAGGTCGAGCTGGTCTCCATCGCCCATCCGGATCATTCGGACGAAGAGCACAAGCGCATGACCGCCTGCGCGGAAGAGGTGCTGAAGCGTCTG